>JAUWSP010000446.1 GCA_030610025.1 Acidobacteriota bacterium
CCGGTCGGCGAAGTCGCCGAGCGCCTCAACCCCAGGGCCACAGGCCGCGAGGTACTCGCGACCTAGAGCCCCGGCACTCCTCGGCCCGGCGTCCACGGGACACCTGCGGCCTCGAGCTTCTGCTCCAGGGCCGGCAGGTCCACCTCGACGAGCTGCGACAGCCCGGCCTTGACCTCCGCCAACTCTTCCTGAGCGATGGCCAGAGTCTGCTGATGGTTGGGAGTCGGGCCGTAGGTGGACATCATGGTGCCGATGGAGGCCGCCGAGAGCCGTCGTTCGATGGTGTGTGGAACCGGCTCACCCAGCTGGTTCTGAATCTCGTTGCCGAAGGCCAGCTGCCGCAGATCGAGCAGCCTTTGCTCGAGGGCCCTGACCTCGTCATCGAGCGAGGTATCGCTCACAGTGGACTCCATCAGAGCGTGCTGAATGAGTTTCAGCCGCTCGCCCGTGGCTTCGAAGATCTCGGCCACACCCTGCGCCTGCCGCTTGGTCTCGGCCAGCTCGCGGACGAAGGCCACCATGACCTCGGGAGATGAGCCTGGCAGTGTGCCCGTCTTCATTCTTTTCACTTCGAAGCTCTGGGGTTCACCAAGCTCCGTGATCGCTCCCGCGACGCGCTGCGCCAGGGTCACCGTGTAGCTGCCAGGAGCGGACAGAGGTCCGAAGTTGGGCATCCAGCTCTCGGCCGGCTCGAGGGTGGTGATGGCATCGGTCAGTGGATAGCGAAGATCCCAGGCCACCCGATGGAAGCCCGACTCACTCGGGCCTGTCACTCGGCGCACCACGTTGCCGCTGCCGTCTCGAACGATCAGGAGTATTGCCGGGTCTTCTTCTCTGGCTTCCGCCTGAAGCGCATCCCAACCGGGATAGGGAGTGTCGCCGCTTTCCTTGGCGGTATCCTTCTCCGCCTTCTGCCGGATCGCCTTCTGGGTCTCGAGCCCGTCCTTCAAGTAGTAGGTAAAGACCGCTCCGAAAGGCGGATTCGGCGCCACGAAAAAGTCGGCTCCCTGATTCGCTCTCTCGCCTCCCCCGAGTGGGCGCCTCTGGACGTACCACCAGGCATCCCGAACGGGGAACAGGGTCGCGGGCATCTCCAGGGACTGCTCGGTCACGAAACGCAGCGGCGAGTAGTCGTCGAGGATCCAGAAGCTGCGGCCGAACGAGGCGCCGACGAGGTCGTTCTCCCGCTTCTGGATCACCAGGTCACGGAAGGGGATCGTCGGGGCGTTGCCGGTGAGCTTGATCCATTGGCTCCCACCGTCGATGGTGAAGAAGATGCCGAACTCGGTGCCGGCGAAGAACAGGTCGGACTTTTCGTGATCCTGCACGAGGCGCCAGACCAGATGCCGGTCGGGCAGGTCTCCCGCTATCGACCTCCAGGTCCGACCGCGGTCGGTGCTCTTCACCAGATAAGGCGCAAAGTCGCCGGTCTTGTCATTGGAAAAGGCCGCGTAGACCGTGTCGACATCGTAGAGATCGGCCTTGACGTCGTTCACGAAGCTGCCATCCGGTATTCCGCCAACACCGACCCGCTGCCAGTTCGCGCCGCCGTCATCGGTCACCTGGATCAAGCCGTCATCCGTGCCGGCATAGATGAGTCCCTCCTGGAGAGGCGACTCGGCCAGCGAGGTCACGTTGCCGAAATTGGACATGGCCCCCAGATCCCAGATGGCATCCGACGACCAGACCCGCCCCATCATGGGCATGGTGATTCGGTCCTGGCCCAGCGACAGGTCTCCACTGATGGGCTGCCAGCTGTCACCCCGATCGTCGCTACGCCAGACTCGCTGACTGGCGAAATAGAGCCGGGCAGGGTCGTGGGGGCTGATCAGGATCGGGCTATCCCAGTTCCAGCGCTCTGCTGGCTCACCTTTGCCTGGCTGCGGCTGGATATAGACGATCTCGCCTGTCTTGCGGTCATACCGAACCAGGTTGGCCTGCTGCCACTGGGAGTAGACAATGTCGGGGTTTGTCGGATCCACGGCCTGCTGGTGGCCATCGCCGAAGAGCGTGATGAACCAATCGCTGTTGCGGATCCCATGGATGGTGTCGGTGCGCGACGGCCCCCCCTGGGAGTTGTTGTCCTGGGTGCCGCCATAGACGTTGTAGAAGGGCTCGTCGTTGTCTACCGCCACCTTGTAGAACTGGGTGACCGGTAGATTGGCGATGAACTTCCAGTTCTGGGCGTGATCCCAGGTCTCGTAGAGCCCACCGTCGCTACCGACCAACAGGTAATCCGGGTCGTCCGGATGAAAGGCCATGGCGTGGTTGTCGCCGTGCTTGTCCTTCTCCCCGAGCGGCCCGAAGGTCTTGCCGCCGTCGTAGGTCACCTGCATGTCCGGATCCATCTGGTAAATGCGATCGAAGTAGTGCGGGCTGGCAAAGATCTCCTGGTAGTAGTGGGGACCCGTGCCTCCCGAGAGATAGTCGTTGCGTTTCTCCCAGCTCTCACCCCCATCCTCGGAGCGATAGAACCCGCCTTTGCGCCAGGCCAGTTCGATGGTGGCATAGACGACATTGGGATTCTGGGGCGAGACTGCGAGGCCAATCTTGCCCATGTCCTCCTGGGGCAGCCCACTCTCCAGCTTGCGCCAGGTCGCGCCGGCATCGGTGGACTTGTGGATGGCGCTCTCTGGCCCTCCATCGATGAGCGCGGCCACGGTGCGGAACCGCTGATGCGTGGCGGCGTAGAGGATGTCCGGATTGCTCGGATCCATGACGACCTCGTTGACACCCGTGTACTCACCGCCACCGAGGATCTTCTCCCAGGTCTCACCGCCATCGATGGACTTGAAGAGGCCGCGCTCTCCACCGCCCGACCACAGAGGGCCCTGCGAAGCCACGTAGACCACTTTCGAGTCCCGGGGATCGACCAGGATGGTGCCGATGTGCTCGGACTCCTTCAGGCCCATGTTCTTCCAGGTCTGCCCACCATCGAGACTCCGGTAGACGCCGTCGCCGTAACCGACGTGGCGACCACCGACGTTCTCGCCGGTACCGACCCACACGGTGTTCGGGTTGTTCGGGTCGAGCCGCAGGCAGCCGATGGAGTACGACTCCTGGCCGTCGAAGATCGACTTCCAGGTCGTGCCAGCGTTGTCGGTCTTCCATACCCCACCGCTGCCTACCGCGACATACCACGTGGACGGATCGTCCGGATGGAGCGCCACATCGGCGATACGACCCGACATCAGGGCCGGACCGATGCTTCGCAGCTCGAGGCCCGAAAAGGTCCCAGCCTGCAGAACGGAGCCGTTCTCCTCCTCCGACTCCTGTGCTGCGGCGTTGAACGGAATGACCAAGACGATCGCGAAGATGATACCTAGAAAGTGCTTCATGAGATGAGTTCTCCCCCCGGAAGGATGGGTCGATGAGAGATGGATAGCCGTACCTGTACTGGATTCGTCGTCGAAACCGATGGAGAGGCTATGTTATGCCCCATGGATCG
>JAUWSP010000263.1 GCA_030610025.1 Acidobacteriota bacterium
CTGAGGGCCTTCTTGCCGAGGCCCCAGAGATCGGCGACCCCCAGGCTGTCTATGTCGGCCGGTATGTCGTCGAAGACGCTGCGGAAGACAGGGGAGATCTTGCGGATGAAGGCCCGATACTGCCGATAGCTTTCGGCATCCTGCGTCGAGTGGGCTTCGATCTCCTTCTGAGCCGCTCGGGGATCGCGAAAATGGAGATAGCCCGGCCCGTCCACCTGGGGCACGAAAACCGGGGGAGCGGCCTTACGCGTCTCGAGACCGTGCTTGCGGAGCTCGAGGTCGTCGATCACCCACTTGCGCACCGTCGTGGTGTCGTGCAGGACTCCGCCAGTTCGATAGCCAGGGTGGAACTCCTCACCTGCTGCCAGACCACCGATCGCTTCCCGGCGCTCGACGACCACGACTTTCTTGCCACTTTTGGCCAGATAGGCAGCGGTGGTCAGGCCGTTGTGGCCGGCTCCAATGACGACGACGTCGTATCGACTGCTCATAGCTCACCCGATTTCAGGATGGTCTTGGCTGCCAGCTGACCCGGGGCACCCATGATGCCGCCGCCCGGGTGGGTACCCGAGCCGCTCATCCAGAGGTTCTTGATGGGTGTCTTGTACCGGGAGTAGCCGGCTGCCGGTCGTTGGAAGAGAAGCTGCTCCAGGCTCAGCTCGCCCTGGAAGATGTTGCCTTCGCTCAGGCCATACTCCTGCTCCATGTCCCAGGGCGTAACGACCTGTCGGTGCAGGATGGACTTCTGGAAGCCCGGAGCGAATTCCTCGACAGTGTCCGTCACCGTGTCGCCAAAGGCCTCGGCTTTCTCGGGCCACATCTCAGGCCCCTCCTTGAGATTGTAGGGCGCGTACTGCACGAAGCAGGAGACGACGTGCTTGCCCGGAGGCGCGACGCTGGGATCCAACAGGGAAGGAACGACCAGGTTGATGTAGGGACGGCGGGAGAAGTCACCGTACTTGGCCTCGTCGTAGGCTCGCTCCAGATAGTCGATGCTCGGTGCAATGGCAACATCGCCCCGCAGATGGGCCGTGCCCTCTCGGCCCTCGAACTGGGGAACCCGATCCACCGCGAAGTTGACCTTGCCGGAGCTGCCGCGGAACTTGTAGCGCTCGATCCGTTGCGCGAACTCGTCGTCGAGGTGCTCTTCGCCGACGAGACCGAAGAACGTCAACCTGGGGTCGCAGTTGGAGACCACCAGCTTGGCTTGCAGCTCGTCGCCGTTCTCCAGCACGACTCCGGTGGCGCGACCGTTCTTGATGAGCACTTTCTGGACAGGCGCCTCGGTCCGGATCTCGGCACCAAAGCTCTCGGCGGCGCGGGCGCAGGCCATGCTCACGCCACCCGTTCCGCCCTTGGAGAAGCCCCAGGATCGAAAGGCACCGTCGATCTCGCCCATGTAGTGGTGGAGAAGGACGTAGGCCGTGCCTGGCGAGCGGACTCCCAGGTAGGTGCCGATGATGCCGCTGCAGGACATCGGTGCAATGAGCGCGTCGGACTCGAACCAGCGGTCCAGAAAGTCGACGCCGCTCATGGTGAGGAGCTTCGCCTGTAGATCGAGGAAGCTGGTGCCACCGCTGAAGGACTTGCCCATACGCAGCAGCGCCATCAACTCCTTCGGCATTAGGGATGTCGGGTCGGGTGCTGGAGAGTCGATAATGTTGCGGGTGAAGCGTGCCATCTTCGTCATCGTCAGGCTGAACTCGGGATAGATCTCGGCGTCCTTGGCACTGAAGCGGGAGATCTCCTGGCGGGTGCGACCGGCCTCCGGCCAACGACAAAGACCGGGCCCGCCCTGATGGGGGGTGAAGGAGGTTTCCAGCGGAATGAGCTCCATTCCGTGGCGTGGCAGATCCAGCTCGCGAATGATCGAGGGCCGAAAAAGGCTGACCACGTATGAGAGTACAGAGAAGGTGAAGCCAGGGAAGACCTCTTCGCTGACGGCGGCTCCGCCCACCAGGTGCCGGCGTTCGAGCACCAGGACCTTGTGCCCGGCTTTGGCCAGGTAGGCGGCAGCGATCAGGCCGTTATGACCGGCACCGATGACGATGGCATCGTAGGTCTTGCTCATCACGACCTCTTTCTGGGTGGGTTGAAGAAGGGAGTCGTCACGACGGTAGCGCCGACAACCTGGCGACGGTATTCGACCGTGATCTCGAATTGAACCCGAGTCCCGACTTTGGCGAACGGTGCCTCGACCTGGGCCAACGCCAGGTTCTTCTTGAGAGTTGGCGACCAAACTCCGCTCGTCGCCTGGCCGATCCAGTTCTGATTGTCGTCGTAGAGCGGCCTGCCGTCACGCCAGACGTGGCCCGGAAGCTCCGGAGGCAGGCCGAACTTGTCGAAGGCGGCTTCTACTTCGCCCCAGTCCACGTCCAGTCCCACCAAGAGCCGCTTCGCCCCCTCGGCCTTTTCCTTCCTTAGTGCGGCCTGTCCCGTGAACGGTTCGCGATCGAGTTGTACGGCCCAGTCGAGGCCGAGCTCGTAGGGCGAGTTCTTCTGTTCCTCGATCAGGCAGTGATTGGCGCTGTGGTAGTCGACACCGTTCATGATGAAGCCGGCTTCGATGCGGGTGACGTCCATGGCATCGATACCGCATGGCAACAGGTCGTAGGGTTGGCCGGCGGTCATGATCGAGTCGTAGAGGCGCGCGGCGTGGTGGCTGTCGACCCAGATCTCGTAGCCGAGGTCACCGGTGTAGCCGGTTCTGGAGATCCAGACCTGAGTTCCATCCAGGCGACAGCGGACGACCCCGAAGAAGCGCAGAGCGTCCATCTCGGTGTTCACCACGCTGGCGAGAATGTCGCGAGAGGTCGGCCCCTGCAGGGAGAGTGCCGCGATGCGAGCGGTGCTGTCCTCGATGGTCACGTCGTAGCCCCGGCTCTGACGATCGAACCAGGAGAGAGACGGCTCCGCGGCCGTCACCCTGAAGTAGTTCTCGTCGAGGCAGGAGACGGTACCGTCATCGATGACTTTGCCTTCGTCGTCGCACCAGCAAAGATACGTAACTCTTCCAACCTTCAGCTTGTGCAGATCCTTGACGGTAAGCCGAGACAGAAATGCCGCCGCATCCGGACCGTGGACCTCGTATTTGAACAGAGGCGAGATGTCGATGAGGCCGGCAGAGTGCCGCAGTGCGTAGTACTCGGAATCGTGGGTGGTGTCATAGGAGGAGACTGTGTAGTACCCCGCCCAGTCTTTCCAGTTCAGGCTGTAGCAGAGCTCCGAGGTTCGAGAGTGGAAGGGCGTCGGTATTGGCATCGGCAACTCCTCTTGACTGGCCAGCGGCTGGGCCGTCGCGGAAGGATGGTCGATCCCGCCGGCGAGCCGCCACACCTGACCGGGTAGGGACAGGATATCCCTAAGGGTAGGTGGAGGGGAACATCCAGTTCCCCGCGTTTGAAGCGGCCGTCGCCTCTGGCGGCCGTTGACTCACCTCGCGACTGCGGTTGTTGTGTGAAGGTCCGTTCGGGTGGTCCGCAGGCGGACGGCGGCGGCTACTCAGACTGCAATGGGCGGGCCGCCACCTTGTCACGCCTTCGCGCCGGATCTCCTGAGCCCTTCGATGAACCTTGCGCTGCGCTCGACGAGGCACCCCCTGTCGAACCACTCGAACGAACCTTTGGCACCGTTGAGGCAGTGAGGCCATGGGGCAATGAGGCATGGGAATTGAAGCGGCCGGACCTGTGCCGGCCGAGGTGGGAGGGGGGGGCAATGCCAGCTCACCGTCCAAAAAGCGCCATTCAACGCCCAAAAAGGACAGCTTAGCGGCCAAAATGACAAACGGCCGGTACAGGTTGTACAACCCCGTGCCGGGGGGTGGAAGGGTGACCCCACTGCTTCAAAGATCGGCCGCCAGGGGCGGCGGCCGCTTCAACCGTCACTGCGCGAGTCGCCTTCAGACTGAAGGCGGCGTCCTTCTTCCAGGGCCTCGGCCGCTTCGCGGGATCTGCCGGTGCGGTTGAGAAGGTCAGCCAGGAGGAAGTAGCCGAGAGGGCCGGCCCGATGCTCGGGATCGGCTTCGAGCCCCTGCCGAGTCAGCTCCTCTGCTCGTGCGATGTCACCGCCCTGGTCCATGAGAAGTTTCGCCAGATAGTAGTAGCCCCGTGCGAAGTCGGGATTGGAGGCGATCGCGGCTTCCCACATCTGCTGCTGGCGGGCGCTGTCACCCATACCACCGTAGAGGCGCCCGAGATTGAATTGAGCCTGGAAGTGCTCCGGAGCCTGCTCGACGACCTCTTCGTAAAGAGCTGCGGCACGTCTCGAGTCGTCCTGCTCCTCCAGCAGTACGGCCAAATTGAATTTCGCAGGCACCAGATCCGGCTTGGCGGCGATGGCCTGCTCGAAGATCTCGATCGCCTCTGCTGTTCTTTCTTCCAGGGTCAGGAGCTCTCCGAGTTGGTTCAGCAGGATCGGGGCCGGCTCTGGCGCTTCGGTCGATGTCTGCAGGGTCTCGATCGCCTCCTGCCTGCGCTCCAAGTCGACCAGAACCTCCACGGCGCCCAGCGTTGCCATGGTGTCTCCTGGTTCCAGCACAAGGAGCTGTTGGAAACCGAGTAGCGCTTCGTCTTGCATGCCCAGCTTTCGATAGGCATGCGCCAGTCCGCGAATCGATGCGAGGTGGTCGTCTCGGGCCTCCAGAGCTCCCTTGAAATGTTCTACGTCATCCTCGTAGCTCTCCCCCTGCAGGGCGATCGAGCCCAGCATCTGATGGGCATCGACGACAGAGGGGTCGGTTGCCAGCACATTTTCCAGCTTCTGCTTCGCCTTTTGAAGATCTTCCTTTGCGAGGTCGCTCTGAGCCGCCATGACGAGTTGGTGCAGGCCGATGCGTTCCTTGGGATCCGTTCGGTCCCA
>JAUWSP010000362.1 GCA_030610025.1 Acidobacteriota bacterium
CCGTCTTCTTCGGTTGCTACGACTGGCACTCAGCAGTGCACGGACACTGGCTGTTGGCACGACTGGCCCGTTCCTTTCCCGGCACCGAATTGGATCGCCAGGCTCGAGAAGCACTGGACAGAAGCTTCCTTCCGCAGAACGTGCAGGGTGAAGTGACCTACCTCGAAGGAGCCGGCAGGGTTTCCTTCGAGCGCCCCTATGGCCTGGCCTGGCTTCTGCAGCTGGCTGCCGAGTTTCGCGAGTGGGACGATCCCCGGGCCCAATGGTGGGCCTTTACGCTGGGTCCCCTCGAGAGGGTTGCCGTCGAGCGGTTGACCGAGTGGGTACCAAAGTTGACCCACCCCATTCGGGTAGGAGAACACTCCCAGACCGCTTTCGCCTTCGGTTTGATTCTGGATTGGGCCCGCATCGCCGATGACCAGGAAATGGCGCAGTTGATGGTCTCTCGGACTCGGGATTTCTACCTCTCGGACCGTAACTGCCCACTGTCCTACGAGCCTTCAGGTCAGGACTTTCTCTCGCCCTGCCTGGCCGAGGCCGACCTCGTGCGTCGGATCCTGCCTGCCGCCGAGTTTGCGGCCTGGCTGGGTGCTTTTCTGCCGGAGATCCCGTTCGACGGCTCCTCTCAGTGGCTCGAACCCGCAGTGGTCACCGACCCTGGAGACCCGAAACTCGCCCACCTCGATGGCCTGAACCTGAGTCGGGCCTGGATGCTGGACGGCATCGCCTCCGGTCTGCCCGAGGGCGACCCGAGGCTGGCTTCGATCCACACTGCGGCTGATCGGCACCGGCAAGATGGCCTGCGCTCGGTCACCGGTGAGCACTATGAGGGGGGTCACTGGCTGGGCAGCTTCGCCACCTATCTGGTCACGGAACGGGGCCTACCGGCCCTGACAGAACAGGAGGAAGAGGGCAAGAAGAAGAAGTGAAGTAGCTCTCGGCCACCCATCGACCTCGACCCCCTCTTCTCCCACGCGGTACCCATTGCCGCGATGAGCGAGTAGTTGCCTTGCGTATCACGGACTCCCAGGCCCTGTTCCGGCCCACCTACCGCCTGGTGCTGTACTGCATCCTGGTCGGTCTCCTCGGAGCCCTGGCGGCGCTGGTGTTCGATTTTCTTGTCGAGTGGGCCCAGAAGCTTCTTCTCGGCGGAATCGGCCACTACCCGAGTCCCGAGATCACCGCGACGGAGATCCGGGTCTTCATTCCGCAAGGGCTCTCCCGACTCTGGTTGCCCCTGGTAACCACCCTCGGTGGCCTGCTCAGTGGTTGGCTGGTCTATCGCTGGGCACCCGAGGCCGAGGGACATGGGACCGACGCCGCCATCGCCGCCTATCACCGCCGCGGTGGTGAGGTCCGCGGACGCATCCCGTTCATCAAGGCGATAGCCTCCGCGCTGACGATCGGATCCGGAGGCGTCGCGGGGCGGGAGGGACCCACGGCACAAATCGCCGTGGGGTTGGGAACCTCCCTGGCTCGTTGGGCCGGGCTGCGGGGTCAGGAGCGGCGCTCTCTGCTCCTGGCCGGAATGGCCGCCGGACTGGCCGCGATGTTCCGGGCGCCCCTGGGAATGGCGATCTTCGCGGTCGAGATCCTCTACTCGGGGATGGTGTTCGAATCGGAGGCGCTGATCTATACGGTCATCGCTGCCGTGACCTCCTACGCTTTCTATGGCCTCTTTGCCGGTTGGGATCGTCTCTTCTTCATTCCCGGCTCCCTGCGCTTCGAAGATGCTCCCCTATCCCTTCTCAGCTTCGCGGTGCTCGGCATCCTCGCCGGTCTCCTGGGGGCCGTGCTACCGACGATGCTCTACTGGGTGCGGGACCGCTTTCGACGCATGCCGGGACCCCCTCATTTCCGGCCGGCGATAGGAGGCCTCCTGGTCGGCATCCTCGCCCTGGCCGCGCCCGAGATCCTGGGCACCGGATACGTCTGGGTCGAGATGGCGATGCTCGAGAAGCTGTCGCTGACCACCATCCTGCTGCTGTTGATCCTCAAGGCACCGGCCATGGCCCTGACGATTGGCTCGGGTGGCTCCGGTGGCGTCTTCGCGCCTACCGTGACGATCGGCGGCATGCTGGGTGCGGCGGTCGGGATGTTAGTAAACCACCTCGCTCCGGCGGCAGGTATGCCTGTGGCCGCCTTCGTCGTCGTGGGGATGGCCGCGGTCTTCTCCGGCGCCGCTCGCACCCCCATCTCGACCCTCATCATGGTGGCCGAGATGACCGGGGGTTACGACCTGATCGTCCCCGCCATGCTGGCCAACATCCTGGCCTTCATGGTGCAGCGGTCCCTGACCGCCGGGGCCCGATACCCGACGCTCTACGAGTCTCAGGTCCCGACGCGCGAGGATTCTCCATTGCATCGCGGCGTCTTCGTCCGGCGTACGTTGGAGTTACTCGACACGGATGGTGTCGAGACCAGTCAGTTTCGACTGCCCCGCCTGGTGAACCTGCTGCGCTTCGGAGAGTCGATCCCCATAGCCGATGGCGAGGGCAAGCTGGTGGCCCTGTTCGTCGGGCGAGGCTCCGAGCTGGCCGACCGAACCGTCATGGAGACACTCGGCAAGCTGGAAGGAGTGACCGCGGTGGCGGTGCTGCGCGAAGGTGAGCTGGTGGTGCCCCGTGGCGACACCCGCTTTCAGGAGGGAGATCAGCTGTTGGCGGTAACCGCCACGGCTGTCGATAGGGACTTGAGTCGCCTTGCCATGGCGACAAGCTCGGCCGGTGATCTGGAGGATTCTCCAGATCGAGAGATCTGAGTTTCTCCCCGGCCCGTTTCTTGGAGGGTGAAGTAACGATGATGAAAGTGACTTTTCCAGGTGGCATGGCTGTCCATGCCGAGTTCAAAGGCCACACCATCCACACCGATCAAACCGAGACGAACGGCGGTGCCAACAGCGCTCCAGCGCCGTTCGCTCTCTTTCTGGCCTCCATCGCTACCTGCGCCGGCCTCTACGCCATGCGATTCTGCGAGAGGAGGGGTTTTTCTCCTGACGAGCTTTCCGTAACGCTCGATCCGGTGCGCGATCCCGATGGCAAGCGCCTCAGCACGCTTCGTCTCGAGGTCCATCTGCCAGACGGCTTTCCAGAGAAGTACTACCCTGCCATCATTCGCGCCATCGATCAGTGCGCGGTCAAGCGAGCCATCGTGGATCCGCCTGAAATCGAGGTTCAGATTGCCGCGCCGGATGCCTGATCTGGGTGGTCTGACCGGAGATCTCAGATGAGCCGTGCGGCGAGATTTCTCTGTGCCTCGTTGGTTGCTTTCTGGCCGGCCATGGTGACCGCAACCGAACCGGCGATCGCCCCCGATTCCCTGCTGCCTCCGGTCCTGGCCTGGGACGGAGCCAGCCGGAGCCACATCGCCGGACCGGACGACCCCTGGCGGACTCCGGCCGAGGCAAGTGGCTTTCGAACAACCCCCGACTACGACACGACGGTCGACTGGGTCGAGCGGCTGGTGGAGTCCTCTCCGCGGTTGCATCTAACCTCTCTGGGGAAAAGCCTCGAGGGGCGCCCGATCTGGATGGTGGTCGCCTCGGCCAGCGGTGCCTCGACGCCAGAGGAGCTGCACGCCAGCGGCCTGCCTGTTCTTCTCGCCCAGGCCGGGATCCACTCCGGAGAGATCGACGGCAAGGATGCCGGCCTCATGCTGCTGCGGGACCTCGTGGGCACTGGGGGTCAAGCTCGGCTTCTCGAGGGTGCCAGCTTTCTCTTCGTCCCCATTCTGAACGTGGACGGTCACGAACGCAGATCTGCCTACAACCGCATGAACCAGCGGGGCCCCGACGGGATGGGCTGGCGCACGAACGCCGCCAATCTCAATCTCAATCGGGATTACGCCAAGCTCGACACCCCCGAGATTCGGGCCCTGGTACAGGCCATCGATCGGTGGCGGCCCGACCTCTACCTCGATCTCCACGTCACCGATGGCATGGACAAGCAACACGACGTGACCTGGGGGTTCCATGGGCCCCACTCCTGGTCTCCTGCAGGGGGCGCCTGGCTGGAGGACCACCTCGACGTCGCCCTGATGCGAGAGCTCGAAGCTGCCGGGCA
>JAUWSP010000437.1 GCA_030610025.1 Acidobacteriota bacterium
AAGACCCTAAACTACTGACAGGAAAAGACTTACTCAAACTGCACAATTCTCTGTTCAATCCGGAGTCCGGGAGCGGCAATCTCGGGCTTCAGCCGGTTTTCCACCGCTTCTTCCACAGGCTTTTCCTCGTCTCCTGTGGAGAACCGACGTGCTACTCTTTTTCCGTGGCCGAGAAACGAATCCTCATCGTCGAGGATGAGCCCGCCATTGCCGAGGTCCTGGAGTACAACCTCGCGAAGGAGGGCTATGAAGTCGGAATCGACTACCGCGGCGACACGGCTCTGGAGGCCATTCGAAAGAACCCTCCAGATCTGGTGATCCTCGACCTGATGCTGCCTGGCCTGGACGGTCTCGAGTTGACGCGCTTTCTCAAGAGGGACGCTAGAACCAGCCACATCCCGCTGCTCATGCTCACAGCCAAGAGCGAAGAGGTGGATCGAATCGTTGGCCTGGAGCTCGGCGCCGACGACTACATCACCAAGCCCTTCAGCCCTAGGGAGGTCGTGTTGAGGGTCAAAGCCGTATTGCGACGAGGCAAGGGCGTTGAAGAGGAGAAGGATCTTCTGGAGGTAGGGGCCATCCGCCTCGATGTGGCAGGTCACCGCCTGTTCCTGGCCGAGGTTGAGATCCCGCTGACCGCGACCGAGTTCCGGCTGCTCAGGATCCTCCTGGAGAGGCGCAATCGCGTGCAGACCCGAGAGAGCCTCCTGACCGACGTCTGGAAATACTCCGAGGAGGTGGACAGCCGCACCGTCGACACCCACATTCGGCGCCTGCGACAAAAGCTAGGACCCGAGGCGGATCGGATCGAGACCGTGGTCGGTGTCGGGTATCGGCTGCGTGGCTGAACCCGATGCGGCACTCCTTCCTCTCGACCCGGCTTCGACTCGCTCTCGCCTTGCCGGCTTTCGCAGCTCTCTTGGTGTCTACCGGGATCCTCTGGATTCTCCTGAGCAACCTGCTGCAGCAGAGCGCCGCTCGACAGCTCCCCGATACGCTTCCCATCGTCGCCGACTCGATCACCGGTCGGCTGGATTCGGAACCGGCCGGCCTCCAGGCGCTGCGTCGAAGCCTCGGATTGGCTCTTGTCGCTGCCAGCGTCGCCGCTCTCCTAGCGATGAGCGCACTGTTGCGGTGGTTGGAGTGGAGGATCTCGAAAGCCTCGCAGGACCTGGTCGCCGGGGCCGAGAGGCTGGCAGAGGGAGACTTCACCCATCGCGTCGCCTTGCCATCCGATCCAGGGCTGGCGCGCATCGGCAGATTCCTCAATCGCGTCGCAGATGAGGCCGAGGCCAGGATCGAGGCACTGGAGACCGAGCGAGGTCACCTCGAGGCTGTCGTCTCCAGTATGGGTGAGGGTGTCCTGGTAACCGACTCCGAAGGGTTCGTCTGGCTCGCCAACAGCGCTTTTGACGAGATCTTCGATATCGGCGGAGAAACCGCTGGGCGCTCACTGTTGGAGCTGACACGCCAGGCCCAGCTCGAGAACCTCATCGTTTCGACCCTCGTCAACGGAGCGGGTAGTACTTCGGAGATTCAATTGCAGGGTCAACCGAACCGGCATGTGGCGCTGGCCAGTACGCCGCTCGGAGACGGCCTCGGTGCAGTCGTCGTCGCCCGAGACATCACCGACCTGGTTCGTCTCACCCAGGTCCGGAGGGACTTCATCGCCAACATCTCGCACGAGCTCAAGACACCGCTTTCAGCCATACGCGGCTACACGGAGACCCTGAGGGATGGTGCCATGGAGGAGCCCGAAGCCTCCCACCGTTTTCTCGGACGGATCCTTCAACAGTGCTCTCGCCTCCAAACACTACTGGAGGATCTGCTGACACTGTCCAGGTTGGAAGATCTAGAAGGCCAGGTCGAACCGCAGACGGTCGACCTCGAGGGCGTTCTCGGCGACTGCCTCGAGACCCTGGCTCCCCAGATCGGCGAGAAGCGGATTCACCTGGAGGTGAAGGTGGCCCCGCTTCCGAATCAGACCGGTGACAGGGAAGCCTTGCAGCGACTGTTCATCAATCTGCTGGAGAACGCCATCAAGTACAACCGCGGTGGGGGAAGTGTCACCGTCCAGCTGAGCCCGAGCCATGGAATGGTCGTCCTTCAAGTCGACGATACGGGGATCGGCATTCCCGCCACCTCTATCGATCGGGTCTTCGAGCGCTTTTATCGGGTCGATAAGGGCCGCAGTCGGGATGAGGGCGGAACCGGGCTCGGCCTGGCCATCGTCAAGCACGTGGCCCAGCTGCATGGTGGTCGAGTCGAAGTGGAGAGTACCCTGGGCGAGGGCTCGACCTTCCGGGTCTACCTGCCGGTAGGCCCCTCCCACCCGAGCTGACGGGTCTAGCCCGACCTTCTCACCAGCGTTCTACTGCAAGACCGAATATGCCCGAACTTACTACGTTTTCCGCCCTCATCCCTCCTCGCCGTACTTCAAGTACGCCTGCGGGGCCTTCGGTTGTCAGGCCTTGTACCTCCGGACATCTTCGCCCTTTCGCTACGAAGCTGGTGAGAAGGTCGGGCTAGCGAACTGGCGGCTCGAAGTCGTACTCGGCAAGCCCCTGCAGGATCTCCTTCCTCGACGTCGATTCGCCGGCGCCAGACCACAGAGCTGCCCAGCGCACGCAACGACTCATGGAGCTCCGGAAGGCTCTCGGAACTCGCTGGGCATCGGGAAAGTTGGCCTCGACATCTTCGCAGACAGGCTGCCAACGGTCCGGGTTGCCTCCGGTACCCTCGTTCTCGGCGAGCACTTCGCTCCCCTGCCGGATGACATACGACAGGGGTCCACCATCCTTGCGGTTGCGCCAGAGACCCCAGATGCGCTTCATGTCGACTTCGATCTCGATGGGATCTCCGGGCCGGGCCTCGAACGCAACGAGCGTCGGAACGGTCAGAGACTCGTAGCTCCAGCCCCTTCGCAGCTCCTCGTACCGCTGAAGAACGACGCGTAGCTCGCGGCGACCCGGCTGAATCGCCCGACGAGCCTCGACCGGCTCACCCTGGAGGGTCGGCCTCGTCCACGCAATGAGCTCTCCGTCCAGGTAGAGGTAGACACTCCAGCGCTCCTCGCGCGGAGAATCGGGCTCGTCTTCATCGACCCACGCCCGTTTGCCGCTGAGCAGGAATCGAGCCTCGAGCGAGCTCCCATTCGCGGTGGGTTCCGGAACCGAGCCACTCCTGGTGGCATTCTCTTCGCTCGGCTCAAGGGAGGTTGCCGCAGTCGAGGGGGGCTCCGACGGCCGCGAAGACACCTTCCCAACGAGGCCCAGGAGTCCCGAAATGAGCTCCTCTGATGCCCCGGCATCGGAGAGGGCAATCAGGCCTTGGGAGCCGACATCTTCGGGCCCTCTACCGGTGGCTTCCAGCCACTGGAGGATCAGCGGTTCCGAGACGTCGGCATGCAGCATTTTCACCACTTGCGACACGATCGGGTCCAACGGGAGATCCGATGCGCCCGATTCTGTCCCAGCTGCTCCTCCAGCCAGCAC
>JAUWSP010000192.1 GCA_030610025.1 Acidobacteriota bacterium
ACCCCGGGGCTACCGTGGGAACCAACGCGGCATCTCTTGCGAGTCTGGAGGGTAGGCGACGCCGCTACGTGAGATCGGGCCTCGAGGTCACTCCTACCGGTGCAACGTACGATCTGGCCACGACCCAGATCTACCACTACCTGTCGGTGCCCGAGAAGCTGGCTCCAACCGATGGCAAGGACCGACCGATCATCCAGGAGACGATCCTGCCGGCATTCCTCGAAGACCCGTCGGCCGGCAAGCCTCACATGCACCACTTCGACTCCGATCTCTGGGGCGAGCACGAGTTCGAGACCCATCATTGGGCGATGGCGGTCGATCTGTCGGCCTGCACCGGTTGTTCGGCGTGTGTCGTTTCCTGTCAGGCGGAGAACAATGTACCCGTGGTTGGAAAGGACGAGGTGAGGCGGCGTCGGGAGATGCACTGGATCCGTATCGATCGCTACTACCGCGGCGAGGAGCACTCGCCGGACACCGTTCACCAGCCGATGATGTGCCATCACTGCGACAACGCTCCCTGTGAGACCGTTTGCCCGGTGACCGCGACTCTTCACAGCTCGGAAGGTCTCAATATGCAGATCTACAACCGCTGTGTGGGAACGCGGTACTGTGCCAACAACTGCCCCTACAAGGTGCGACGATTCAACTGGTTCGACTACGCGCACGACGACAAACTGCAGAATCTGGTGCTCAACCCCGACGTGGTGGTTCGCGAGCGGGGCGTCATGGAGAAGTGCTCCTTCTGTGTACAGCGAATCCAGGAAGCCAGGTTCGTCGCTACGAGTCAGGGGCGCCAGGTCGCCGATGGCGATATCCAAACCGCTTGTCAACAGTCCTGTCCGGCTCAGGCGATTGTCTTCGGTGACCTCAAGGATCCGGAGAGCCGGATCTCGAAGATGCGGCAGGATCCTCGCCACTATCTGGTCTTCGAGGAGTTGAATCTCAGGCCGTCTGTCGGCTACATGCGATTGGTGCGCAATCGGCCAACGTCGGCATCGATGCCTCTGGGCGAAGGGGAGGAGGACTCCCATCATGGATAGAGCTGCGTGGGCCCTCCGGGAGCCGCTGATCGCTGGAGATAAGACCCCGCATCAGGTCACGATCGATGTGAGTCGGCCGCTCGAAGGAAAGCCGACTCCTCTATGGTGGGCAGCCTTCCTCGTCTCCCTGGCCACCCTTGCGGTCGGTATCGCGGCCATCACCTATCAGATCAGGGTCGGGATCGGCACATGGGGCCTCAATCGCACCATCGGCTGGTCTTTCGACATCACCAACTTCGTCTTCTGGGTCGGCATCGGCCACGCCGGTACCCTGATCTCCGCCATCCTGTTCCTGCTGCGGCAGAAGTGGCGCACCTCGGTCAACCGGGCAGCCGAAGCGATGACCCTGTTTGCTGTCATGTGCGCCGGCATCTTCCCTGTCATCCACATGGGTCGTCCCTGGCTGGCGTTCTGGGTTTTCCCGTATCCCAATTTCAGGGGTCCGCTGTGGGTCAATTTCCGCTCGCCCTTGCTGTGGGATGTGTTCGCGATCAGCACCTACTTCATCATCTCGGCTGTCTTCTGGTACGTCGGTCTGATCCCCGATCTGGCGACCCTGCGCGATCGGTTCAAGAGCGGCGTTAAGCAGCGGTTCTACAGCTTCTTCAGTCTCGGTTGGAATGGATCCCTCACGGTCTGGAACCGATACGAGGCGGTCTACCTCATTTTGGCGGCAGCTCTGGCCACCCCGCTGGTCCTGTCGGTCCACTCGATCGTCAGCTTCGACTTTGCGACTTCGGTCATACCGGGCTGGCACACGACGGTCTTTCCACCGTATTTCGTCGCTGGGGCCATCTTCTCGGGCATGTCCATGGTCGTCACCTTGATGATCATCGCCCGCCAGACCATGCGGCTCGAGGATTATCTGACCCACCGCCACTTCGACATCATGACGAAGATGATCCTGGCGACCTCGTGGATGGTGGCAATCGCCTACGCGACGGAGTTTTTCATCGCTCTTTACTCTGGCAATGAGTACGAGCGCTTCGTGTTTCTCAACCGTGCCCTGGGGCCGATGGCCTGGAGTTACTGGATCATGGTCTCCTGCAACATCCTGGTGCCGCAGATATTCTGGTTCCGGCGTCTCCGCCGCACCTTGCCGGTGGTCTTTGTAGCCACCATCTTCATCAATGTGGGCATGTGGTTCGAGCGCTTCGTCATCATCACGACCTCGCTCCATCGCGACTTCCTACCGTCGAGTTGGGCGAGCTACGCTCCGACCAAGATCGAGCTCGCCACCTTTGCCGGCAGCTTCGGCCTGTTCTTTACCTGCTTCCTGCTCTTCTGTCGCTTTCTTCCAGTCATCGCCATGGCAGAGGTCAAGGGGGTCCTCGGTTCTCACCTGAAGCCGCGGCCTGTGCCGGTAACGGACGAGCCGATTCTGGAAGCCGCTGCCGCGAGATCCGCCAATGCAGGGTTGGATGAGGCGGTGATCGGAGGACCGGATGCGGTTTTACTGGATCTGAGCCCGGAGGAGACCTCGACATGAGCGATCGCCAGCAGGTGAGCATCTATCCGGGAGAGGAGGAGGTCCTGGGTGCTGTCGTGGAGCTCAGGTCGGCCGGATTCAGGATCCTCGAGGTCTTCGCTCCCTATGCGGTTCATGGCCTGGAGCGGGCGGCAGGCTTGCGCCGCTCCCGCATAGGGTTCGTAACCGTCACGGCTGCCACGATCGGCTCTCTCGCCTTCTACTTCTTCCAGGACTGGGTCTCGGCCATCAGTTGGCCGGTGAATATCGGCGGCAAGCCCTATAGCTCGGCTCCGGCCTGGATTCCGGTGGTATTCGAGACGGGGGTATTGGCAGCTGGCCTTGCAACCGTCCTGGCGCTGTTCGTCCGTAGCCGCCTCTATCCTGGCAAGAGGGCGCGGCTCATCGACCCGAGGATCACCGATGATCGCTTTGCGGTGGTCCTGGAGATCCCGGACTCGGGCTTCGACGCGGCAACGGCTCGAAAGATCTGCGCCAGGCATGGTGCCGAGTCCGTCGAGGAGGGCGCGGCTCCCGAGGTTGGGAAGAAGCCGCAAAGGCCTACCACGACATCGGTGGAGGTGCGACGATGAGCGGCTCGGCAAAGCTCAATTGGGTTCTGCTTCTGGCGGTGATTGGGGTCTTCGCCCTGAGCTGGTACCTGGAACCCGATCCGACGCAGCGCAATTTCATGTTTCTGCCGGGGATGGTGTCGGCCGTGCCCTATGAGAGCTTCACCGCCAACCCGGTTCTCGCAGGTGGAGCCACCATGCAGCTGCCACCCGCCGGGACCATCGCTCGAGGGTACGCTCCGATTCACTTCGAGGCGACTCCAGAGGAGGCCGAGCGAGCCGGGCGGGAGCTCGAGAACCCCTTCTCGGCAGACGACCTCCTGGCGCTGGAGCAGGGCGAGAGGGTGTTCGAGACTTACTGCCAACTCTGTCACGGCAGTGGAGGAGAGGGCGATGGCACCGTGGCCATGCGCGGCTTTCCCACACCACCATCGCTCCTGGCTCCGAAGGCTCGAGAGCTTCCGGACGGCAGGATCTTCCACATCGCCACTTTCGGGCAGGGCAACATGCCGAGCCATGCGGCTCAGATCGAGCCGGAGGAGCGGTGGAAAGCCGTGATGTGGGTGCGCCAACTGCAGGCAGCGGCCCCACCCGTCATCGAGGAACAGGTCGATGAGGGGGTCGAGGCCGAGATGGTGTCTGCAGGCGAAGAGGGCGAGGACATTGTTTCGGTCTCAGACCCGGAGGTAGACGATGAACGTTGAGGCCAGAAACCTCGCCACCTCTCCTTCTCTGCTGATGCCATATCGGATTCTGGTGGCCGCCGGGGTGTTTCTTCTGGCAATGGGAGCGATCGTCTCCCCCGCAAGGCTGTGGGCCGCTCTGCTCTGGGGAGGTCTGGCCGTGCTCGGGATCGGCGTGGCTGCACTCTATTTCCTGGCGATTCACGCGGTCACGGGAGCCGCATGGGCCACCTCGTTCAAGCGGGTCCCCGAGGCGATGACGAGCCTTGTCCCTGTGGGGGGTCTGATCACCCTCGTGGCGATCGCGCTAGGCGCAGCGAAACTCTACCCGGCTCTCTCGGAACAGGGGGCGGACAGCCTGCCAGCGTTCAAGCAGATGTGGTACTCGTCCGCTTTCTACTTTGCCCGGTCCGTTGCCTATGTGGGAGTGCTGTCCGCGTTCGCTTGGGGATTCCGGTGGATCTCACGGCGCCAGGACGAGGATCGGCTGATCGAGCGCACCTATCAGGGGCGGCGCCTTTCTGCTCTGTTCCTGATTCTCGGTTCGTTCGTTGTCGTGCTGTCGAGTTTCGACTGGCTGATGGCGCTCGAGCCGATGTGGTACAGCACCATCTTTGGTGTCTACAACTTCGCGGGAATCTTCCAGAGTGGCCTTGCCGCCTTACTACTGATTCTGGTGTGGCTCAAGCGTAGGGGAGTGCTGGAAGGGGAAGTGAACCGCGACCATATTCAGGACATCGCCAAGTTCATGTTCGGCATGTCGACCTTCTGGATGTACATCTGGTACAGCCAATATGTGCTGATCTGGTACACGAATATCCCGGAGGAAACGACCTACTTTACGCTCCGAATGACCGGCAGTTGGCTGCCGTTGTTCTTTCTCAATCCGGTGCTCAACTGGGTCATACCGTTTCACGTCTTGATGGCACGCTCACCGAAGCGCAGTCTGACGATCGCTTCGAGGGTGGCCATCGTGGTCCTGGTGGGGCGTGCGCTCGATCTCTATCTGATGATCTACCCTCCGCTGCTCGATGCCGGGCCACGGATCGGGTTGGCGGAGGTCGGAGCGCTGTTGGGAGTCGTCGGGCTGTGCGCCCTGGTTCTCGTGAGGACACTGAAAGGGGCCTCTCTCGTTCCGGTGGGAGACCCACTATTGGAGGAGAGTCTGCATCACCATCAGTAGTCGTTGCCGGGGATCGAGCCTCGGCCACGGAAAATATAACGACATGGGCCGGTCCTGGAAGGGCGGCTCCGTGTGAGAGGGAACCCATGAATAGACCAGAGCTCATCGATTTCAAATTGGAGCGCATACGGGTGTTGCACTACACCTGGATAGCGTTCTTCATCACCTTCTACGTCTGGTTCAACATGGCGCCGCTGGCCACGACCATGCTCCGCTCCATGGGCTGGCTGACCAGGGAGCACATCAAGGTTCTGGCGATCTGCAACGTTGCGCTGACCATTCCGGCGCGCATCGTGATCGGTGCCCTGATCGACAAGTATGGGCCTCGGATCATCTTCTCGATCCTCATGGTGACCATGTCGATTCCCGCGCTCATCTTCGCGTTCGGCACCAACTTCCAGCAATTGCTCATCTCCCGTCTGGTGCTGGGATCGATTGGTGCCGGCTTCGTCATCGGAATTCGTATGGTGGCGCAGTGGTTCCCGCGCAACATGGTTGGTCGAGCCGAGGGCTTCTACGCCGGGTGGGGAAACTTCGGCTCCGCCTGGGCGGCCATGACCCTACCCTGGCTCGGCATTACCTTTTTTGGCGAGTGGCTCGGTCTGGGGGACGACGGCTGGCGTTGGGCCCTCGCCTTCAACGCCGCAATCTGTCTGATCTACGGCATCCTCTATTTCTTCCTGGTGCGGGATCTTCCGGGTGGCAAGAAGTTCGAGGGCGCCAAGAAGACCGAGCCGATGACGGTCACCTCCTATGGAGATCTCATCCAGTACCTGGTGTGGTCGATTCCACTGGTAGGCGCCATGGCAGTTCTCACCTGGCGGCTGAGCAGCGTGCGAATTGGCGACCAGACCTTGCTCTCGAGCACGATGGTCTGGACTATTTACGCGGTCCTGGCTCTCATCTACGTTGCCCATGTTGCCAAGACGCTGCAGGTCAACCTGCCTGTGCTTCGGGCAGGCGTACCGCCCGAGGAGCGATACCACTGGGGCAGCGTGGCCGCACTCAACAGTACCTACTTCGCCAACTTCGGTGCC
>JAUWSP010000388.1 GCA_030610025.1 Acidobacteriota bacterium
ACCCTTCGCCACGCGCTGGCCTCCTCATTCGATATGGCCTACCAGGTTCTCGCCCGCAAGTGGCGCCCGCAAGATTTCTCCAGTGTCATCGGCCAGGCGCCGATCGTCACGGCGCTGCGCAACGCCCTGACCGAGGGCCGGATCGCCCAGGCCTACCTCTTCTCTGGAATTCGCGGTGTCGGCAAGACCAGCGTCGCGCGGGTGCTCGCCAAGGCGCTCAATTGTGAGAACGGACCGGCTGCCGACCCGTGCAACAACTGCAAGACCTGCAGTGAGATCACCGCCGGCTCGGACCTCGATGTCATCGAGGTCGACGCGGCTACCTACTCGAAGGTCGAGCAGGTACGCGAGCTCACTGAAAGCCTGAAATACGGCCCGGCTCGGGACCGCTACAAGGTTGTGGTCATCGACGAGATCCACCGCCTCTCGCGGCAGGCCTTCGATGCGCTCCTCAAGATCGTCGAGGAGCCGCCCCCCCACCTCGTCTTTATCTTTGCTACCACCGAGATCGACACCGTCCCAGCGACGATTCTCTCCCGTTGCCAGGAGTTCCATTTTCGCCGCGTTCGACCGGCGATCCTGACGGAGCATCTCCGAAAGGTGGCGGATGACGAGGAGATCGAAGTAGGGGATGCCGCGCTGCGAATGCTCGCCCGGGCCGGAGAAGGCAGCGTCCGGGACGCCGTGGCACTACTCGATCAGATGGCGACCTTCGGCTCCGGCAAGATCGCCGACGAGGAAGCTGCCCGCATTCTCGGAGGAATCAACTCGGCGGTCCGCCATCAACTACTCGAGGCGATTCTTCGGGGCCAGAGCTCTCGAGTTTCGGCGCTTGTCAACGAGATCGAGCAGGAGGGCTGGGATCCCCGACATGTCTACAGGGAGTTCCTCGTTTTCTGTCGGGACGCTCTTCACCTGGCGCTGGATGTGCCCGAAGACGAGGTGGATCTTCCCCAGGAAGACACCGAGCGCCTCAAGGCGCTCGCCAAAGAGAGCGGGTACGAGAATCTTCTGCGCTTACTTCATCACCTGCTCAACAGTGAAGTCGCTGTCCGGCGCAGTGAGGCGGGGCTGTTGGCGCTCGAGATCGCCTGGCTCAGAGCGGCCGAGTTGCCCAAGCTGACGCGCATCGAGACGCTGCTCGGGGGCGGCACCCTCCCCGACCTTCCCTCGGCGTCGCCCACAGAATCCAGCAAGTCCACACACGCCCCTCAACCAGCCGAACCAACCCCGGCCACAAAACCTGCCGAGCCCAGCCCGCCGGAGGCTCCCGCCCCTGCTGAGCGTGAAGAGCAGGCAACCACGGCCGAGCCCGAGATTGACCAGGCTCCCAAAGCAAAGAGCCCCGATAGTGAGGTGCGCGAGTTTCTCGACCTGGTGAGCCAGGCAAAGCAGCCCCTGGCCGCCCACCTCGAGGCGGCGGAGCGCCTCGCCTGTTCCGGCGGGGAGTTGGCGATCTATCATCGCCCCAATGACACCTGGCTTGCCAATGCCCTGAGCCGCGAGAGCAATCGCTCGATTCTCGACGAGTGCTCGAAGACGGTCTGGGGTGAGTCGACCCGCTGGCAATTGCGGGAGAGCACGCCCACCGACAAGCCAGCAACAACCATCGAGACCGAACCCGACCCCGTGCTCGGCCACCCCACTGTGCAGACGGCCCTGGATATCTTCGGGGGCACGGCCCGCGCCGTGGAGAGCGAGGAGGGTACGTCCCATTGAGGAAGATCCCATGAACATTCAGAAGCTCATGAAGCAAGCGCAGCAGATGCAGGAGAAACTCCAGGAAGAGCAGGGTGCGTTGACGGTCGAAGCCAGTGTCGGAGGAGGGATGGTGACGGTGACGATGAACGGTCACAAGCAACTCGTCGGCGCTCAGATCGATCCCGAGGTGCTCGACCCGGAGGATCCCGTCATGCTGCAGGACCTCCTGGTGGCCGCGGTCAACGAAGCCGGCCGCAAGGTGGACGAGGAGCTCCAGCAGAAACTCGGTGGTATGGCGGGTGGCATGGGCGGCCTCTTTTAGGAGGAGTGCTCGGCGAATGTCAGACCCCCTGTCCCGGCTCGTCGGAGAGCTCTCTCGCCTGCCTGGTATCGGCCCAAAGACCGCCACCCGGTTGGCGCATCATCTCTTGAAGGTCTCCGACGCCGATGCCAAGGTCCTGGCGGCGTCGATCCTCGAAGTCAAAGAGAAGCTCTTCCACTGCTCCCGCTGCAACGGCATTACCGACATCGACCCCTGCGCCATCTGCATGGATGAGCAGCGGGACGCGACTCGAATCTGCGTGGTCGAGGAACCGTTCAACATCCAGCCCATCGAGCGCACTCGTGAGTACCATGGCCGCTATCACGTCCTCATGGGAGCCCTCTCACCGCAGCGCGGAATCGGCCCAGAGCAACTCCGCATCTCCGGACTTCTCGAGCGCCTCGACGGTATCGACGAGGTCATCCTCGCGACCAACCCGGATGTCGAGGGAGAAGCCACTGCCCTCTACCTGGCCCGACTGCTCAAGCCTCGCAACATCGAGGTCACGCGACTCGCTTTCGGCATGCCGGTGGGTGGCGATATCGAATACACCGACGAGGTCACGCTCGCTCGCTCGTTGACCGGCAGACGCGCAATCTGAGAGGCACCGCCATCCCCATGTCCCGCCTGCCCTCCGGAGGCCTGCCACCCAAGATAAAAACGCCTCCCCCCGGACCCCGAGCGCGGCAACTGTGTCGCGACCTGGATCGCTACGAGGCCCCCGGCATCAACACCCTGGGCCCGGGCGAAGAAACCCTGGTCTGGGAAGAGGCCCTGGGCTCCAATGTGCTCGATGTGGATGGCAACCGATACATCGACCTGACCTCCGGGTTTGGCGTTGCGGCGGTAGGCCATCGTCATCCCCTGGTCGTATCTTCAATTCGCCGACAGACCTCGCGGCTCGTTCACGGTCTGGGCGACGTGCACGCACATCCCTCTCGTGTGCAACTGGCCCGCGAGCTTTGCCGAAGAGCTCCCGTAGACGATGCCCGCGTCTACTTCGCGGCCTCTGGGTCCGATGCCGTGGAGATCGCCCTCAAGACTGTATGCCTCGCAACGGGCAAGCCAGGAATCCTGGCCTTCGATCCGGCATACCACGGCCTGACCCTCGGCTCCCTCCAGGTCACGTCGCGCCAGGAGTTCCGAGAGCCTTTCCTGCCTCTCTTTCATTCCTGGGTCCGGCGCCTGCCATTCGGCTGCCCGATCGAGAGGATCGCAGAGCTCCTGGAGGGTGACCCCGACATCGGTGGCGTGCTCCTCGAGCCCATGGTGGGGCGCGAGGGCTTCATCCCCGCTCCAGCCAACTGGATTCGAGAGATCTCCGACCTCTGTCGTCGTCGTGATGTCGCACTGATTGCCGACGAGATCTTCACCGGGTTCGGGCGCACGGGTGCCTGGTTCGCGGTGGAGAGAGAGGGGGTGCGGCCCGACCTGCTCTGTTGCGGCAAGGCATTGGCCGGCGGACTGCCCATCGGTGCGGTTCTCGGACGCGAAGCGATGATGGATGCCTGGCGGGGAAGCCACGAGGCGCTTCACACCGCAACCTTTGTCGCCAACCCCCTGTCCTGTGCCGCCGCCTTGGCAGTGCTGGAGATTCTCGAACGGCAGAATCTGCCGCAGAGAGCCGCAGCTCTCGGCCAGGTCATTGCCGCGAAAACCGAGGACTGGTCGGAGCTCATCGAGTGCGTCGTCGAGGTCCGGGGCCTGGGCCTGGCCTGGGGAATCGAGTTGGCTTCTTCCGGCGCTGCTCACGCGCTTCTCGACCGGATGCTGAGCGACGGACTTCTCGCTCTGGCCGGCGGACCCAATGGCCGCGTAATCCAGATCTGTCCCCCCCTCGTG
>JAUWSP010000269.1 GCA_030610025.1 Acidobacteriota bacterium
ACGGCGAGGTCATCAAGGCCCGTCGTACCAAGGACCAGCTGGAGCTCGAGATTCTCAAGCCCGACGAGGACCCGACCCACGTCTCCATGCCCTGGCTACTCGCCGAGTGCATGCTCGGCAACAAGGTGGCCGCCAAGGAACTGCAGAAGGCCGACGGCCTCCAGTTCAGCGTTGCAAAAGACGGGGGAATCGCGATCCGCGTCGAGTGAAGCTCGGCAAGATCCCAGTCGCCTGCTAGGCGGCGAGAACCTCGCGAACCGCCTCACGGATGTCCTCCAGCGCCTGACGCATCCGATCCAGATGTGTTCGGAAACTCAACACGCAGATCCGGATGACGAACCGGCCCTCGAGGGTCGTAGCGGTGAGGAAGACCCGCTGACGGTCGTTGATGCGCCGCAGGAGCTCCCGGTTGAGCTCGTCGATCGCCCCGTCATCGAGTCCAGGGGGCTCGAGCCGGAAAGCGAGGATCGAGAGCTGCGGCTCGGCCACGATCTCCATGTGCTCGATGGCGCGCAGCTCCTCGCAGGCCCATGCGGCGAGGTCCAGCTTCTCGTCCAGAGCCTCCCGGAATACCGAGATACCGTGCATCTTCAAAGGTAGCCAGACCCGGAGACCCCGGAAGTCTCGTGAAAGCTCGGGGGAGAGCTCGCAGAAGTCCACCAGATCGGGAACCTGCTGCATCTCGGGCATGTAATCGGCTTCGAGATGGTGGGCCTTCTGGAGCGCCACCTTGTCCCGCACCAGCAGGCAGCCCGTACCGTAGGGCAGAAAGAGACCCTTGTGGGGATCGAGGGTGATGGAGTCGGCCATCTCCAGGCCGAGCATCGTTTCCCGGCCCCGGTCGGTCAGGGCGAAGAACCCGCCGTAGGCGCCGTCGGTGTGTAGCCAGAGCCGTTGCTCTCGCGCGACATCGGCGAGGGCTTCGAAATCATCCACCGCCCCCGTGTTCACCGTGCCCGCGCTGCCGACGACCAGGAACGGCTCCATGCCGGCCTGGCGGTCGCCATCGATCTGAGTCTTCAAGGCCTCGATCTGGATGCGCTGCAAGCGGTCCGAGGGCACCTGACGGATATTGTTCTCGGGGAAGCCGGCCAGCATGGCGGCCTTGGTGATGGAGTGATGCACCTGATCCGAGCAGTAGAGCGTGCCCCGTAGAAAGTCGTCGCCGAGACGATTTCGCCTCGCGGTGACAATGGCGGTGAAGTTGGCCAGCGAGCCGCCGGAGGTCAATACCCCCAGGGAACTTTCGGGATAGCCCACCATCTGGCAAAACCAACGGATGACGTTGGCTTCCAGCTCCACCAGGCCGGGGGCGGCTACCCAGACCCCGACATAGCGGTTGATGGCGTTCGCAATCAGGTCGGCGACCGCGGCATGCAGCAAGCCCCCACCGGGGATGTAGGCCAGGTACCCCGGGCTGGGGGTGTTGTAGGTCTTCTGTAGCCCCTGATCGAAGACCGTCGCCAGCAGGTCGGTGAAGGGCGTGGCCTCTTCGGGTAGCTTGTCTTCGCGCAAGGACCGTGCGAGCTCCTCGCCACCGGTCGTGTAGGACAGGGGCTGCTGTGGCAGCGACTCGAGATGGGCGACCACCCTTTCCATCGCCGCGTCCACCATGCGACGCAGATCGTCACTACCGAGCTCGAGGGGCCAGGTGGTCCGCTGGTCTCGCTCCTGCTTGGGATCCGGGGTGTCAGTCTTGCTCATCAGTCCTCCAGCGCGACGGATGAGAGCCTAACCTCATTCCGGCGGGAAGGCGACCTGGACTTTGCCGATAGACTCGACGGTATCCAGAGGTGGAAGGAGGGTCCCTCGTCGTGAAACGTCGCACTTTGGCATTGAGTCTTCTGATCCCCCTTGGCGTGGTGGCTGCCGCCTGGGCCGTCAGTGTGCCGAGCGGGAGTGGCGGCGAGACCGGTCAGCCAGAGCATCTGGTCAGGATGGTGCTCTATGCCAGCTTGGCGCTGGTCTTCTCCTTCCTCTGCTCGGTTGCCGAGGCCGTGCTGCTCAGCGTGTCGCCTTCCTACATCGTGCATCTCGAGCAACAGGGCAGTAGGTTCGCTGGCCGACTGAAGAAGGTCAAGACCGACATCGATCGCTCCCTCGCGGCGATTCTCACTCTCAACACCGTCGCTCATACGGTGGGTGCCGGCGGCGCCGGCGCCGAGGCGGCGGCCTACTTCGGCGACCGCTACGTCGGCATCGCCATGGCCGTCCTGACCCTGCTGATTCTCTTCCTCTCGGAGATCGTGCCCAAGACCCTGGGAGCGGTCTATTGGCGTTCGCTGTCTGGCGTCACGGCCTGGTTCATCCAGATCCTGACCTGGGTGCTCTACCCGTTCATCTGGGTCTCCGAGCGACTGACCAGACTGATCACCGGGGGCAAGCAGGTCCATGTGTTCAGCCGCGAGGAATTCGCGGCGATGGCCGAGATCGGTGCCGAGAGTGGGCATCTCGTCGCCTCAGAGTCCCGGATCTTGAGGAATCTCTTTCGGTTTCCCGAGCTACGAGTGGATGACATCATGACGCCGCGGACCGTGGTGTTCGCCTTGCAGCAGGATCTGACGGTCTTCGAGGCGCTGGGACAGCACCCAGAGATCCCATTCTCACGAATACCTGTTTATGGGGAAACTCGCGACGACATAACCGGCTTTGTGCTCAAGACCGACCTTCTGATTGCTCAACTCAAGGGCCGTGGCGAGGTGCCCCTGAAAGAGATGAAGCGCGACCTCGGGATCGTGATCGAGGAGGCCTCGGTAGAGCACGTCGCAGACGAGCTTCTCGGCAAGCGAGTCCATCTGCTTGCGGTCTTCGACGAGCACGGCGGTCTGGCCGGAGTCGTCAGCCTGGAGGATGTCGTCGAGACCCTGATCGGCATCGAAATCGTCGATGAAGCCGACAAGATCGATGACATGCGCCGGCTGGCGCGCCAGAAGTGGGAAGAGCGAATGAAGCGGCTCAGCCTCGATCCGCTGATCTTCAAAGATCCCGACAAACCGGAGTCCTAGAAAACGGGGCCACCCCGCTGAGCGGAGCGGCCCCGAAACCGACTTTTCTGCGGTCAAGCCTACGATCAGTCGTCCGACTCTTCTGAGGGAGCGCTCTTCATACTCTCTGGAACGAGCTCTTCCGGGACAAAGATCGGCTTGTCGGTGGGCCAGTGCTCCATCAGGACCGGCTTGTAGCCCTCCGGGTAATACAGATCGGGGTCGATCTCCGCGTCGCGAATGAACTGCGACTGGATGTCCTCGCGTTGGTAGGGCGGTGTCGGAACGATCAGTCCGCCGTATTTGTCGATGGAAGCATCTGCATTGGGCGCCCTGACGTTCGGGTAGTCCGGAACCACGCCATCCCGCACCCAGATGCTCTCCTTGGTGACGTTCACCACCACCATGTCGGGGGCGCCAAAGTGGAAGGGTCCCTTCCAGTGCTCACGCACCTCGGCGACCGTCTCCGCGTTGATGTAGGGGTCGAAGGGCATATGCGTCGTCATCGCCATCCGCGGCTTGATCTGGTTGAAAATGTAGCCCACCGCATAGGAGGGCGAGTGGTGGGTGTCGATGGTGTACCGGCCCACGAAGGGCGGCACGCCCTGCACTGCCGAACTGATCGCGACGACCTCGGGTTGGGTCTCCGAGATCATCACATCCACGTTCATGCAGTACTCGATGTCCAACGTGTTGGGGCGTGTGTCGCCGGTGAAGCACATGCTCAGACCGTTCCAATCCAGCCGATAGCCCGAGGCGCCGTCCTTGGCGTGGGATGCCGGCCAGTGGATGATCTTGACGCCGTTCTTCTCATAGGCGGTGCCGCCGGCGTCGGCGAAGTCGAACTCGTTGACCTCGATCTCCCAGGCCACCGGAAAGACGCTGAAGGCCTCACGATGCCAATGCATCATCTGCTTCATGCCTTCGACCATGTACTTCACACCATCCTTCTCGGTGCGGCCCGAGGGTCCGGTAATGCGCAGCGGCTCGTGCCACCGGCCGGCCCAGGCGCCAAAGGCGTAGACCCAGGGAATGGAGCCGAAGTGGTCGACATGCAGATGGCTGAGGAAGATGTCGTTGAGTTTGTTGATGGAGATGCCGGACGCCATGTAGTTGGAGACGGCCCCCTCTCCCATATCGAAGATGAAGGAGTCGCCGTTGCCGAGCTCCACATAGATGGAGGTGTTCATCTGGCCGGGGCGCAGCATCGGTGCCGTGCCCATGAAGGTAATCCGCATCTCTTCGGGCTGGACGTCCTCGGTGCCGGGGAACCAATTGGCAGCGCTCTTGAGCCATGGCTGCGGATCGATGCCCTCGAACAGCAGGCCTTCCTTCCATCGGCCCATGGGTACGCCTCCGGCCATGACCTCTTTCATGGTCTCTTCGTCCGCATAGTCCTCCCGTGCGGTGCCGGAGAAGTCCGGCGTCTCTTCAGAGACCTGGGCCTGAGCATTCGAAACGCACACGCCCAGAACCAGCAGCAGCACTAAAGTCGAGCTTCCTATTGTTTTCATCCACATACAGTCTCTCCTCGGGGTTCGCGACCCGTCGCTTACCCCACTGGAGCTCTAGCGATCTGTCCGCGTTGGTTGAACTGGATGCGGACCTTACCTCAAGACTGGAATCAGGACAAGTCGGGTACAGTTTGGCTGCCGCCCGGAAACGGTGTGTTGCCTTCAGGAGATCGGCAGGATCTCCTTGGAGATCTGGGGCACCTTCTCGAAATGGGTGTCGGTGCTGACGAGAATGAGTCCGTGCTGCATGGCGGTGGCTGCGATCCAGAGATCGTTGGTGGGAATCGGGGTTC
>JAUWSP010000200.1 GCA_030610025.1 Acidobacteriota bacterium
TCGACCCCTATCTGGGTAACTTCGAGATCAAGGCTCTCCTCAAACGACGGGACAAGCTCGTCAAGATGATCGAAGGTGAGATCAAGAAGCAGGGCGAAGACAAGATACTGTTCAACTACGGAGATGCCCCGCCGGGTCTGGTCATCAGCTACGACGAAACAGCTGAGCTAGCGCCGCACGGCGTTGCTGTCGAGAACGCTGGGTAGGGTGCTCAACCGGCCTTGACCGGTTCTCCCCCGACTTCGGAGGGCCATTTCTGCTGAACCCTGGGCAGGGAGTATGCGTAACACAGGTATGGGAACCTGCCAGTCAGGGCTTCTCGATGGGAAGCCAAAAGCCCCCGCGCTGCTGAGACTTCAATGGAAACTTGCCGGAACGCCCAGGTGTAGCTGGTGGTTTGTCGGCCTTGTCTGCCTGTTCGTCACGCTAACGCCGTCCATGACTTCGAGAGTCTCGGCGCAAACGACGCCTGCCGGGACCTTCGACTCGCGGACCCTGCTCGGTCCTGATGGTGAGGAGCTTCCGTTTGCCGATTGGGATGATCTCGTGAGCTTCCTGGCCAGCGCCGAGCAACGTGCCGTCAAGCTCCTGTCGCGTGGAGTTACCGGGGCCAGGAGGCTGACTCTCGAGCAGGGGGGGGTCGAAGCTCGAGTCATCTTCCATGATGTCGATCGACTGGAGCAAAAGACCAAACGGCTGCCGAACGGGCGGACCGTGATGTATCTGCGGGACAGCTACAAGAGTCAGATCGCCGCCTATCGACTCGGGCGGCTGCTGGGAATGCAGAACGTGCCGCCTACCGTGGGTCGAGTGTCGGAAACCGCATCAGGCTCGGCGCAGCTGTGGATCGAGGAGGCCGTGACGGAAGACATCCGCCGGGAAGAGGGCCCGGAGCTGGCGGACCACAACCTATGGAACCAGAGCCTGGCCGACATGCGGGTCTTCGACAATCTCATCAACAACATCGATCGTAACCAGGGCAACATGTTGGTGGACTCCTTCGGCAATCTCTGGCTGATCGACCATACCCGTTCGTTCGGGCAGGACAAGGTTCTTCCGCTGCCCGAGATGATCACCCGGTGCTCGCATCGGATGCTCCATGGACTCCGGTCGTTGGACGAACAGACCGTCAGGCGGGAGATGGCGCCCTACCTGACCCGCGTCGAGATCAATGCGCTGTGGCATCGAAGGCAACAGGTGTTGGGTCAAATTGAACAGAGCAACGCCACCTTGGGGAAGGACTTCGTTCTGTTCGATTACGGCGATCCCGATCCAGGCGTTTCCATTCAGTATGAGTGACCGGACCTCGGGCCAGCAGTGACAGCGCTGGCGGCGCGACAGGCGGAAGAGAGACTCGCCATTCCTCGGGGCCTGCAAGGGTAGACTAGCCCGAATGACGCAGACCTCCTTCCCCGATCTGAGGGCCTACCTCGACCGCCTGCGACGAGATGGAGATCTCGCCGTGGTGGAGGCTGCCGTCGACCCCCATCTGGAGGTTGCGGAGATCCACCGCAGGGTCATCGCCGCGGGCGGCCCGGCCCTGCTCTTCACCAATCCTCTGGGGTCGGCGTTTCCACTGGTCACCAATCTGTTCGGCACCGCGCGCCGTGCCGGCATGGCCTTCGGCGAGAAGCCGTTTCGGCTCATCGAGCGCCTTGTAGCTCTCTCGCATGAGTTGCTGCCTCCGAGCTTGTCAGGCCTCTGGGGTGCGAAGGATATGGCTTGGGAAGCGATGCGGATCGGCTCAAGGAGGACCCGGCACGGAGCGGTCATGCAAAGGGTCAGGCGCGACGTGGATCTGAGGCAGCTTCCCGTGATTACCTCCTGGCCGGGCGATGGAGGGCCGTTCATGACCCTCCCCCTGGTCTTCACCGAGCACCCGGAGGATGGCGGCCACAATCTCGGAATGTATCGGCTGCAGATTCACGACCGACGAACGACGGGGATGCACTGGCAGATCGGCAAGGGGGGTGGCTTTCACTACACCGTGGCGGAAGCCGCCCAGCAGCCTCTCCCGGCGACGGTCTACCTCGGAGGACCTCCGGCACTGATCCTCGCCGCGGTAGCGCCTCTACCTGAGAATGTCCCCGAGCTCATGCTGGCCTCGCTGATCGTCGGGCAGAAGCTGCGCTTGTGCTCGGGGCCCGAGGGATCGAGTCTGCTGGCTGATTGCGAGTTCGCCTTCGGTGGCCATGTCCCCCCCGACGTTCGCCGCACGGAGGGGCCGTTTGGTGACCACTACGGTTACTATTCTCTGGCTCACGACTATCCGATCTTCGAAGTCGACTGGATGGCCTGCCGTAAAGATGCGATCTATCCGGCGACCGTCGTGGGCAAGCCCCGCCAGGAAGACTTCTTTATCGGAGATCTGCTGCAGGAGTTGTTGGCGCCCTTGTTTCCGTTGGTGATGCCCGGAGTGATCGATCTCTGGTCCTACGGTGAGACTGGCTACCATTCGCTGGCTGCGGCCGTTGTCAAGGAGCGCTACAAGCGCGAGGCCATGGCCAGCGCGTTTCGAATCCTGGGCGAAAGCCAGCTCTCACTCACGAAGTTCCTGTTGATTACCGACCAGAGGGTCGATCTGAGGGATTTCAAGGCTACCCTCGAGCACGTTCTGGAGCGCACCCGACCCGAAACCGATCTGTTCGTTCTCAGCAACCTCTCCATGGATACGCTGGACTACTCCGGGCCGCGAGTCAACGAGGGCTCGAAAGGCGTTTGGCTGGGGCTGGGAGAGCCTGTACGGCAGCTGCCAGAGGAGTTTCGGGCCGACGTCTTGCCTCGAGGGGTGACCGAGGTCGAGATCTTTTGTCCGGGCTGTCTGGTCGTCGGTGGTCCGTCGCAGGCCGACGAGCCCCGAGCGGGTGAGCGTCTGGCAGCCGAATCGGTGTTCCGAGACTGGCCCCTGTTGGTCTTGACCGACGAGCCGGCCCGAGCGGCTGCCAGCTCGATCAACTTCCTGTGGACGACGTTCACCCGCTTCGAGCCGGCGGCCGATATTCATGCAGCCGAGAGCCGCGTGGTGCGAAACCACGTAACCTACAGCCCACCAATCCTGATCGACGCTCGGCGCAAGCCGGGGTTTCCGGAGGAGCTGTTTTGCTCGCCCGAGATCGCCGACAGGGTGACACGGCGATGGAAGGAGTACTTTCCACAGGGTGGCATCGAGATGGGCGATTCGGACCGGGGCCATCTGGATTGAACCCAACGGAGGAGCCATGAACCTGGAGCTCGAAGGAAAAGTCGCGTTGGTCACGGGTGGCAGCAGGGGGCTGGGGAGGGCCATCGCGCTGAAACTGGCAGAGGAGGGTTGTGGTCTGGCCATTTGTGCCCGAGGCGAGCAAGATCTGGCCGAGGTGGCAGACGAGGTGCGAGGGATGGGCCGTCCTGTCTACTACCACCCCCTCGATGTAACTGAGGATCAGGGCATTGATGCCTTCGTCGAACAGGCAGCACGGCAGCTGGGTCGACTCGACATTCTGGTCAACAACGTGGGTGGGAATCGGCGGGTGGCCTTCGCCGACTCGAAAGACCGCGACTGGCAGGAGATCCTGGACATCAACTTCCATTCCCACGTGAGATTCAGCCGGGCTGTCATACCGCATCTGAGACGACATTCCTCTGGGGTCATCCTCTTCATCGCTTCGATTTTTGGCCGCGAGGCCGGTGGCCCCGGCCTGTCGATCTACAACACCACCAAGTCGGCCCTGATCAGTCTGGCCAAGATCATGGCTCTGGAGCTGGCTCCGGAGGGCATCAGGGTCAACAGCATCGCCCCCGGCTCGATTCGATTTCCAGGCGGCAGCTGGGACCGCCGCTGCCAGGATGATCCCGAGAGCATGGCGGAGTTCATCCGCGCGAACCTGCCTCTGGGGCGTTTTGGAACGGCTGAGGAGCTGGCTGACGTCGTGACGTTCCTGGCCTCGCCACGGGCCAGTCTCGTTACCGGCGCCTGCGTCAACGCCGACGGCGGACAGTCCCGATCCTTGATCTAGCCGCAACGATCTAGCTGAAGCCGATCAAGTCGACGTGAAGCATCCGAGCGAGGTTGGTCGCCCGACCCCACTGCACGAGTACCGGACTCTGGTAGGTGCCTTGAACGATCGAGGAACCCTCGCCACTTTCGCTCACGAGGAGGCTGACCGAGCGCTTCATGCGGAGGAACTTTTGGGCCGGGCGCGCCATGAAACGGGCGATCAGGTGCTCGAATCGGGATTCGCTGATCCCGGTGGCGTCCAACACCTCGTTGAGAACTCTCACCAGGTCGTAACTCACATAGTCGCGGGTCTTGCTCAGAGCCCGGCGGGGGTCCTTGACGAGGCTGCGTCCCTGCCGTGCCATGAAGCGCATCGGGTCCTTGAGTACCTCGGCGAGGTCGTGGCGCAGCAGGAGGGTCTCGTACTCGTTGACTGTCAGTCCGCTGAGCGTCTCCTTGGAATCCAGGGAGACGTCGATGCGGCCCTTTTCAACGCCATGAGTGCGGACCATCTGGTCGATGCGGTCGAACAAGCCGACGTCCGGATCGCGCAGATTCACGGAGTCGACGGGGTGTCTCGAGACCGGCACCGAGAGCTCGAAGCCGTCGATCCTTTCCTCGCGGTTGTAGGCCAGGGCAGTGGTGCGGCGCTGGCGAACGCCGTGCTCGTGGACCCCATCCAGGTCGATGAAGTGAGCAGAGGCTGCGGGGTCGTTGGTATAGGTAACGCAGTTCCTGAGTCCCGAGCTGATGAAAGCCAGGTGGGAATCTGCGTTCTTGGGCTCGGTTCGACGCTGCTCATCACTCAACTCATTCCTGAGATGCAGCTTGTCGTGCTCGTAGTTGGCATTCGGAGGAAAGATCTGCTGGAAGAGGTGGAGAATGGACCCCAGCCGATCGCGGCTGTAGCCGAGTCGCGAGCAGAGGCTCTGATCGAGATATCCCGCTGTGGTGTGATGAGAGCAGTAGAGTGTCCGGTGGTACTTGGCGAAGATGTCGCCGAGCTCCTCACGGATTCGCTGACTGACATCGATGACGTCGAGTCGATCGGAAGGCTCCAGCACCAAGGTGATCTCGGTCGGGGATATGCCCATATGACGCTCCTCCAAGGGTCTGAAGCGCGAATTCTATACTTTCAGATAGGAATCACAAGGGTGGAGTCCGTCACTGTACTCGAGAAGGGGTCGCCACGAGCTGCCAACGAGCCTTGTCGGCATCGATCGAAGCAGTGTCTGGGTAGCCCTGCAGGGTTGGCCTGAGGAGAAATGCATGAGAGGTGTCGAACAGATTCCCTGGCTCTATGACGGCTATATGGCATTGATGGAAGCCGTCGGCTTCCGACAATGGCGGCACTGGGTGGTAGGGGGAGCCAAGGGCCGGATCCTCGACCTCGGTTGTGGCACCGGACGGAACCTGCAGCTGTTCCCTGAACAGGCTGACGTCACCGGACTCGAGCTCGAGCTGAGCATGGCACAGCGGGCCCGTAGCAGGGCTCCTGATCGGACCCTCGTCGTAGCCAGTGCTGAGAGTCTTCCCTTCGGGTCCGATGTGTTCGAGACCGTCGTCAGCAGCCTGGTGTTCTGCTCGGTGAGAGACCCGGAGCGGGGCCTGGCCGAGGTGCACCGGGTGCTCGATGCGGAGGGCAAGCTCCGCATGCTGGAGCACGTCCGCTCGGACTGGGCTCCGATATCCAGGTTGCAGGACCTCTGCCAGCCTCTGTGGACCGCCGTATCTGGCGGCTGTCATCTCAATCGCAGCACCGAGGCTGTGGTCGAGAGGTCGGGATTTACCATCGACCGAGGTAGTCGGAGGGCCCGTGGCACCATGCGCTGCTTCACGGCGAGCCCATCCCCGAGCCCGA
>JAUWSP010000291.1 GCA_030610025.1 Acidobacteriota bacterium
CCGAGCAACGACGCGGGGCCGAGGCGAACCCACGCTCGGATCTCTTCGCCGCGGCGGTGGTGCTCTACGAAATGCTCACCGGCCAGCCGCCGTGGCCACGCGACGTGCTGCTTGCTGGCACGCGCATGCCCGGCGATTTCCAACTCCCCTACGAAGTGGGACGCGGCCACGACGCCGCGCTGGTGGCCGGGCTCCAGGCGCACCTCGACGAGATCGGCGACCCGGAAAGCGCGCGCCGCCCGAGCACCGAAGCCGCCCTCACCGCAGCGCAGGAGCTCTTCGACTCCGCTATCGCGACCCGCTCCTAGCACGACGATCCCAAAGTTCCTCCCCAGATGAGCAGAGACTCGGTCCGGATACAGAAGGCTGTCGAGTAGGCCCGGCCGGTTGCCCAGCCGGGCCCCTCTCAGATCCGGACTTGGAGATTTCCACCATCCGGCTCCTCCGCTGAGGGAGTCTCACGGAACAACACCCCAGATTTGTACTCCAATCCGAGGCGTGGGAAGTGGGTGCGCTTCCAGGTAGTACGCAAACCGCTTCCATCTTAGTCGATCACCGCGTTGGCTTCGGCGTCGCAACCACTTCAGCCAAACCCGCTTTGCTCGCTCGAGTAGGCGGTCAAGGCTATGGGAATTCCCATTTACTCCGAAGTAGTTGTAATGCCCGCGGAGACGTCGTGTGAGCGCGGCGTGTTGCTCCTTAAGCGGGCGATGTCGATGGCGTCGGCACCACTCACCGATGGCCACTATGGCCTTCCGGAAACTCGCCTTTCGCGTCTTCATTCCTAGCGCCCATCGACCTCTCCGCCCCCGGCGCCAATGCACTGTGAAGCCGAGAAAGTCGAAAGCGCCAGGTCCCTTGCCGCCACCCTCACTACATCCGGGGCGTCCAAAGGGAAGAATCCGTGTCTTCTGTGGGTGTAACGTGAGGCCATACTCCGCCAGCCGTGCCGTCAACCACTCCAGCACCTGCTCAGCGTCGTCTTTTCGCCGGAAACCGATCACGAGTCGAGTAGCGGAGGGGAATCTCACCCCTCCGCCCTCACAGAACCGGACGTGAAACTCTCGCCTCATCCGGCTCCTACTTTCCAGCCTCGGGTTTCAGGCCGAGTTGCCACGGGACAAACAACTTCGGTTCCCGCCGCGCGATGCGACCCAGCCAGTGCATCGACGCTCGTTCTCGACGACGAAACCGCTTGTACTTCCGTCGCACCCACGCAGAGAGGGCCTCGTTGAAATGACGAAGGACTTGGAGGAACTTCGATCGGTAGAACCGACCGTAATAGTTCGCCCAGCCCCGCATCGTCGGATTGAAAGCCCGTGCCAGATCTTCGAGGCGCTGGTTGTTCCTCGTCGACGCCATCCGCCATTCACGGATGGTTTGGCGCAAGGACTTGGCGGACTTGGCGCTGATCGCTGGGAGAAAGCTCACGAAGTACTTCCCCCAGCGATTCTTCGCCCGTCGAGGTTGAAAGGTGTAGCCGAGGAAGTCGAACGAAACATGCTCGCCACTTCCTCGTCGATCGTCATCCTTGCAGTAAACGACCTGGGTCTTCACAGGGTGAAGCTCCAGACCGCACTCCTTGAACCGATCGCGGATCGCTTCGAGCACCTGCGTCGCGTGTCCCTCGCTCCTGCAGTGGACGATTGCATCGTCCGCATAACGCTCGAACTGAACCGCAGGAAAACTCCGGCGCATCCAGACGTCAAACGCGTAATGCAGAAACAAGTTCGCGAGCAGCGGACTGATGACACCACCCTGCGGCGTGCCCCTCGTTCGCTGCTCCTCGGTGCCGTCTGGCCGTTGCAACGGGGCACGAAGCCACCGCGCGATGTACAGGCGGACCCACGGAAGGTCGGTGTGCTTGGCGACGGCGCGCTCGACGAGATCATGATCAAGACAATCAAAGAACGACTTGATGTCCAGATCAACGACCCAGTTGGCACGCCAGCATCGTCTTCTCGCGACCTCGATGGCGTCGAGCGCCGACTTGCCGGGGCGATAGCCATAGGAGTCTTCGTGGAAGATTGGTTCCACAAGAGGCTCCAAGACCATCTTCACCGCAGTCTGCGCGACTCGATCCGCCACCGTTGGTATCCCGAGGGGACGAATGCCTCCGCTTTCCTTCGGTATCTCGACGAGCCGCACCGCTGGCGGGAAGTACGATCCCGACGACATGCGATTCCAGATCTTGTACAGGTTTCCCTTCAGATCCTTCTCGAACATCGCCAGCGTCTCACCATCCACACCTGCGGCACCACGGTTCGCCTTCACCCGTCGGTACGCATCCCAAACGAGTTGCTTCGGAATCACATAAGGCTTTGCTTCAGGCACCGGCTCCTCCCATTGCTGGTTGACCAGCTCCATCAGCCAGAAAGTTGGGCCCCTTCGCTCCACCCGCGTTACCAGGCTTCATCACTACTACGAGCCCATCCGCCCCTTCGCCCCGCATCGATACTCGGCTCCTCATGGGTCCACCACTTGGAGTTCTCTCTTTGCATCGAGGCTGAAGGTTCCCACGTTCCGCACAAGAGCCTGCGCTGTGCTCACGCCGTCTTCATGCCGGTCACCACTCGATCCGTCAGCAGGCTTCGCTCGAGCTCGTCCCGGGCCAACAACTGGAGCCCGGTTTTGGTGGACGTCCCTACGCTTTCGACACGTCATCAACGGTTCATTTTCATTCGTCTTCACAGCGCACACCTGACGGGTTTGTCCCGCCTTTTCCGTCTCGCTCACCACCCCGACCATTGGATCGAAGCAGCATCCGGTGGTTTGAGCCCAGGTCCTGCAACCCGAGCCCGAGGGGCCCGCCCTCATCTCTCGTGCAGCAAGGCTGCTTCAAGTCGGCCGCTACATCACGGCCTCCTTTCTGCGCCGTCGTGGCGCACAGTCATCGGCGTACCGAATCAGTCGCGCCGCCCCCGGCAGCTGTGGCACCACCTCGCGCTCAAACCAGACGTCGAGCGCATAATGCAGGTACACGTTCCCGAGCAGGGGAGAGATGATTGACCCCTGCACCGTACCCTCGTCCGGCTTCGAAAACTCGAAACCATCGAGAACGCCCACGTGTAGACACTTGCCGACCAATCGCATAATCGACTTGTCGGCCACCCGTTTCTGAAGCATCTCTCGAAGTTTGTGGCGATCCAAACTGTCGAAGAACGCCTGGATATCTGCCTCCAGTATCCACTCGATTCCCTCGCGAAACGCCATATGGTTCACGGCGCGGAGCGCGTCATGAGCCCTGCGCTTGGGTCGAAACCCATAGGAGCAAGGTAGAAAATCCTGCTCATATATGGCCCCGAGCACCTCACACAATGCCCTTTGCACGATCTTGTCCTCGATAGTCGAGATTCCAATCGGCCGCGTCTTGCCATTCCCCTTGGGGATATGCACCCGCCGGATCGGTTGATGACGATACCGCCACGTCTTCATCCGATCGTGCAAATCCCGAAGATTTTCCTCCAGGTTCTGCCCGTACTGCTCCTTCGAGATGCCATCCACACCGACAGCCGCGTTCTTGCGAATGCGGCCGAAGGCCCGTTTCAGCGCCTCCTCATCAATGAGGTGCGCCAGCGCGAGAATCCGAGCGTTCGGGTCTCGCTTCGCTCTTTCCGCTACCTTCACGAGTTGCGGTGACATGATTCTGCCAGTCTTGGCTGGACTCATGGTTCCCTCCTAAAGCTCTCTTTCAGCACTGGCCGCCTTTGCTCGGTTGGCTCCGGGTGCCACTCCGTTTCCCAACGTCATCGCTCATATTCGGCCATCCGACTCCCCTGCCTCTTCGGCGCCACTTCTCTACTCACGGCTCCGGTTTTCCCTCGCTCGTGCCTACCTTGGGGCGAGTGTCTTGTCCTGCTCCGGCTGCTCGTGCACTCGCCGACGAGCAGCGCGTCGGAGTCGGATCACCGGGGTCTCCGCATTCCCGGTATCTCCCAAGGAAGGACAGGGGTCTCCCAGGTTACTGGGGCATCCTCTTCGACCGTGCCGCAGTCCAACATCCCGCCGGTCCCCCTTTGGCTCGCCAACTCGCCTCCGAGGATGCTGCCTTCTCGAGTCCAAAATCCTTAGGCACCGGAATATGTCTGATTTCGGGACTGCAACCCTGCGGCCCACTCGCTCGCCTACCTACGCACCAACCGCCTCGTTACCGCGACAGCTGTAAGGCTGGCTACCGACCTGCCGGCTAGGCTTTGGCCGGGCGGGATTCGCACCCGCTGGACACCTCTTCAGAATTTCAGGTCGTCATCTCACCGACCCTCCTTTCCGACCAGCATTGCCTGGTCGCTTCTTGGGCTTCAGACTACGGGCTCCGGGCTTCGGGTCTCTGGATCGTGTGATCCAGCTCCTGTAGCCCGAAGCCTGAAGCCCGAAGCCCTCTGTATCCGGACCGAGTTTCTGCTCATCTGGGGAGGAACTTCGGGATCGTCGTACTAGACGCTCGCCGAGCGGCCGACGTCAGTTCCGACGACGACGGTCAGATCGTCGCGCTGAGGCGTGGTACTCGCGTACGCCTTGACCTTCGAGATCACGAAGTCTCGCACCGACATCGTGGTCGAGCTATCGGCTGCATCGTCCTCGCC
>JAUWSP010000542.1 GCA_030610025.1 Acidobacteriota bacterium
GAGCCAGGGTGAGATCGGCGCCAGCCAACTTCAGGGACCCGGGACCGAGGTCCAGGCCCTCCACATCGGTCTCCACGACCCCATCCCTGCCGCCTGCTCACCGAAGAGGAGGTCGACGCTAGAGAAATCCACCTGGTCGGTATCGACACCGAGCGAGTAGCTGGCCGATCCTTGAGGATCGAGATCCACCAACAGGACCCGAAGTCCGCTACCCGCGAACCCGGCGCCCAGATTGACCGCGGTGGTTGTCTTGCCAACCCCACCCTTCACATTGACCAGGGAAATGATCATCGTCTGCCCTCGCTTTTTATCTCTGATCTGGCTTTGGAGTACGACTCGGTCCGAAGTCGCTATTCTATCGCTTGGCAGGGATCCAAACCGCCATCCAGCTTCAAGATTTGGTGATATAGACTGCCGCATGAGCCCGATGAGAGCCCCCATCGTCCTGGCAGTGACTGCCGCACTGCTGCTTTCTGCACTACTGTTGGCTCCTGCGCTGGTTTATCCCTACTTCGAAGATGCTTCCCTCTTCGCAGCCGTTGCGAACTACATGCTCGAGGGCGAGACTCTTTACCGCGATGTCTTCGACCACAAGGCGCCAGGCATCTACCTGCAGGAGATCATCCGGCTCTCGCTCTTCGGCCGTTCCGCACTGGCCTCGCGCGCGGTAGAGCTCGCATTTCTGCTCTTCGCGGGTCTTGGACTTGGGGCAAGTGTCTTGGCTCTGCGAGCCGACGATCGTCAGGGACCTTCATCTACCTTGCTCTTTCTTCTTCCGGTGAGCTTCTGTGCGTTCACCTCTTCGACGATCTGGATCCTGCCAGACCGTGGGCAGGTCGAGTTCTTTCAAGCCGCGGCCGTGGCGCTGGGCCTGAGCGCAGGGCTGTTCAGCATCGAGCGCCCTGATTGGCGCCTTCCGGCCCTGGGATCTGGTGCGGCACTGGCCTGGGCGGCCTGGCTCAAACCACAAGCATCGGTGCTCCTTGTCGTCTTCTTCCTGGTACTCCTGTGGGAAAGGGTACGGACGAATCAGGGCAAGCGAAGGGCCTGGGATCTGACCCTCGGCACCGTCAGCGTTTCGGTTGTCGTGGCTATCTTCGTGATGATCACGGGAAGCCTCGAGGGCTTCTTTCAACTGTTCTCGAAGCACCATCCCGCCTACCTGGCAGGCGTACGACCGATTCCCTCCAATCTCGTCGATCGATTCACCCATTACTTCCTCTCGACGCCCCGAAATTTCGCTGTCGCAGCTCTGACGGCTCTGGGAATCGTACGTCTGGCTTGGCTGGCTCGGCGGCGATCGATTCGATGGGCCTCCTGGCTTCTCATCGTCGGAACACTGGCTTGGGGCCTGGCCGCTTTTGCATCGGGAGTCGCCGGCTTTCGCTACCATGCGGTGCCTGCCATGGTGGGGGTCGCGGTCCTTGTTGCCTGGGGCATGGAAGGTCTGCTCTCTTTGGCTACCGGTACCCGAAGCTCCTGGCTGAGGGCCATTACAGCCGGAACGCTGCTAGGAGTCATCAGTGTTTGGCTCGTTGCCACACCCCGGTTTCTGACTGATACAGCCGATCTCGCGGGCTGGCTATCAGGCCGTGAGGCTCTCGCCTCCATCTACGAACGGCGCGGTAACGAAGCTCATTACTACAGCTATGCCAGGGAACTGGAAGCCGCGCGGATAGTCCGCGAGCTCGTTCCCGAGGGCCAGAGCATCTACGTTCTGGGTTTGGCCGGCGTTACCTATCTGCTCGGAGATCGACCGGCCGCGGGCCGCCATCTCGTCACGACCTTCGCCTACATGCCAGGCTACTCGCTGGCCGATAGTGTGCACCAAGAAATCGTCGAGACCGTGAAGGATCGGCAGCCGGAGCTACTCCTGGTGAGGACCAACGACTCTTTCCCCTGGTTTGGCCTGCCGCATTCCTCTGTCCAGCGCCTGATGCAAGACAAAGAGCTGCTGCCTATCGTGCAGCGACACTACCGGCCGGCTGGCCGCGTCGGAGACTATTTCCTGATTCTCCGAAGGTGCCCCGGACTGAGCTGTTTGGAGTCCCAACCCGCGACCTGATAAAGAAAGCCCCCGGTCGCCCGGGGGCTCAGTCGTCAAGAAAACGGGTTCGCGCTAGCTGCTAGAAGCCGAGTGGCATCAGCGCCCGGCTCGACATGATTCCGGCCAGCCGCTTGGCGATCACTCCCGAGGAGGAAGAGCCGCTCGCTGCCTGATTCTCTTCCCACTCCTCACGGCTCACAACGCTGATGACCTCCAGGCCTCGACCCTGCAGTTGCGAGTTCAGAGACGTGAGCTCCCGACTCGTGGTGAGCTCCTCGAACCGGGCCTCGGCAGCTGTCAGCTGACCGATCAGTACGTCCTTCCTGTCGACTTGCGATTGGGTCGGACGCCCGTCGTAGTTGACGATACCGCCGAAGAGATTGCCCATCTTCTCTCGCAGCTTCTCGTCACCAGAGATCCAGCCGGTCTCCGCCGTAGAGACCAGCGAACCGCGGAATGCTTCCAGCTCGTCGGCGTAGGCCTCGAGGTTCTTGGCCCGTCCGCCTCGATCACCCGCCTCCTCGGCCCTGGCCCCGGTCTGATCCCGTACATCGATCAAGCTGTCGATGAGGTAGGTCAGACCCTCCAGGGATTCGTAGAGCTCGAGGGAGGTCTCCTGCTGCAACTTTCGATCCTCCGCCGAATGGGGCGAGCGGGGGTCCGGGACCAGGTTCACGGTCCCTTCGAAGGTCTCCTTACCCTTGATCAGTTTGTAGGTATAGGTCCCTTCAGGAACTCGCGGACCCTGGAAGACGAAGACCAGGTTCGTGGCGGGTGGAAGCTTGGGTGGTGGCAGCCGCATGGGCC
>JAUWSP010000137.1 GCA_030610025.1 Acidobacteriota bacterium
CCGTGGGCTTCATCGTCGGGCCTATCGTGGCGGCCCTTTTTCTCACCACCTGGGACCTGTACGGGGCGGCCTTCAAGGATCTGCTGCAGCCCCCCTCGTACACCACGGGTCCAGAGGGCGATGCCGAGTCGCCGCTCTGAGAGGTCTGGGCGACATCTTACGGCTGATGGCTGGTCCAGGACCCTACGTCGCCCGACTCGAAGCCATCCCTGAAGATCTCCAGGTCTCCGTAGTCGGGAGGTAGGTCGATGCCCTCGGCCGACCGGGACGCCGGGAATCGGGCTGCCTTGCGAAGAAACTCGCGGTGATCGTGACCTGGAGGTCGGTAGGAAGAGGCCATTCTGACTTGTCTGGCGACTCTCTGGCATAGAGGCTATGGACTCCGTCACAGACTCTTTTGCCGTCGGAGCCGAGAGTCGAAGTATTCTTAGAGTCTCCGTGGGATCGTGCTCTACGGGGGAAGCGATCGAAGGTGGGAGACTTTCTGGATCGATTTCGAGTGCTGACGATGGGAACCGGGACCCCTTTGAGGCAACAGGAATGGAACGGGCGTACGCCTGCGTGCTCACCGGGTAGAGCCCTGGGAGCTTTCTGGTTGCTGATCGCCGTCTGGGCGGTGAGCCCCGTGTGGTGCCAGGTACCTGTCACCGAGGATGACTCATCTCCCACGGCGGAGGACACCGAACAGGCCGCCGATCCGCAAGAGTCACAGGAGTCAACGGACAGCTTTGGCGGGGAAGCCATGCCGAATCCGTGTGCCCTACCCCAGGATGACCCGGCAGCGTGGATCGACTGGGTGCAGCGCAGCATCTTCAAGAGCGTCTGCGCCTCGGCGCGGTGGTTCGACAACCTGTTCGGCAACGACGCGGCCTTTATCGAGGCCGAGCCCACCATCGGCTGGTTTCGGGGCGCGGTAGTCTGGAATGAACGGGACGGTCTGGATTTGGATGGCACCCTGAGGACCAAGTTCGACCTGCCCAATGTCGACAAGGTCGAACAGAGGGTGAGGGGTTTCTTTGGGCGGGTCAGTGACGAGGAGTTCGCCCGCGAAACCGGCAGCCCGTTGGAGCGAAGGCCCGATGTGTTCAGACGGACTGAAGACGAGGAGTGGCTCCTGGGCCTGGGCTATAGCCCCATCAAGAACTCCAAGCGGCGCCTCGACATCGGCGGTGGGGTCAATGTCGCGTGGCCTCCCGATGTCTGGGGCAGGGCCCGCTATCGACGCCATGCCTTCTTTGGTGACAGGACCCTGGGCCGTTACCGTCAGACCCTGTTCTGGAAACAGGAGGATGGCGCGGGAGCCTCGAGCATCCTCGATCTGGAGCACATGATCCGGAAGCGCTTCCTGTTGGGTTGGAATGGGAGCGCGACCTTCTCCCAGGCGACCGAAGGGGTAGATTGGCTCACTTCGTTCGTCCTCTATCAGGCGTTGACGCCGGGCTCCGCCCTCGCCTATCGGTTTGCCGTCGACGGCGAAACCGGCGCCGATGTGCCGCTGAACGTCTACAGCCTCCGGCTCACCTACAGAGGAAGGGTCAGTCGCGAGTGGCTGTTTCTCGAGGTGCGCCCCGAGGTTGCCTATCGGAAGTTCGAGCGAGGTGGCGATTGGGACGTGGTTCCCGGGCTGTATCTCGGATTCGAGCTGCACTTCGGCCAAGATGCTGGCAAGGCCCGGCGGCGCCTCTAATCTGCCGACAACCCCAGCGCTTTCCGCACCTCGGGCTCGAGACGCGTCAGGCCCGCCGCTTTGCCTACTGCCAAGGCCTCTTCGGGACTCATGCCGTCGATGTAGAAAGCCCTCATCGCGAAGAGTCCCCCGACCCGATTGCCACTGGCGCAGTGCACGATCACGGGCGACTCCGCGGCCTCCAGGGCGCCGGCCAGGACTCGGGCTTTCTCCTCGGTCATGTCTGCGGGGCCATTGATGGGAATCGACACGTAGGTCATTCCCAGATCCTGGACCCGTTGTGGATCGGTGTTGTCCTTCTCGTCCGGCTGCCTGAGGTTGATCACGGTCCTGTAGCCGAACTCGTTCGCCCGCTCGAGCTGCCTTGGTGTGGGTTGGCCACCTACCAGGATTGACTCCCCTTGGAAGGGTGTACGACCATTTCTCAGGAGATCCTCGGGGCGCAGACTGTCGACGACGGCACTCTCCTTGGCGGCGTCGATTTCGTAGACCCGAATCAGGGGTACGGGGCCGAACGGCCCCTGGCGTAACTGCCGGGTTCGGAAGACCTCTCGGAAGCCTGATGGTTGGACCGGCGCCGAGTTCGGCGACTGTGCCGTGCTCTCGCGGGCGAAGGCAAGTCGAGCTCCGATGGTCTGCATGAGTCGGTCCAAATGGATCCCCCGCCTGCCGTCTACAGTCTTGGGTCCCAGGTAGATCTGGGGATCGATAGCCGCTATCTGGGCGGCATGTTCGAGCTTCAAGAGGTCACTTTCAACGACTACCCATCGGACACGACGGTGCTCCAGCAGATGGGCGATCTTCTTGTTGTCCTCCAGGAAGTAGAACCGCGCAACGTCGTAGAAGCTGGGTTGACCATGAGATCCGAAGGGACTTGCGATGGTCGCCTTCTGCCCGATCCACTCGATCCAGTGACCCGCGCTCCAGGGGGCCAGTACCGACTCTTCGGCCGGTGTCTCGGGGTGCTCCCAGGCGACGGAGGGTGGGGCGGCTGAGCGAAGAAAGAGGCAGACCTCATCCATGCCGGAGGCGACCAGGGGAGTGGGACGACCGAAAAGACGGAGTCCTCCGAAGCCCGGTATCGGTAGGTATGCCGCCAGGCAGGGTAGAAAGGCCAGGGCGGCAAGGAGAGTTTCCCGCCAGGGGAGGGGGTCGATCGACCTCTGGGAAGACCACTGAACTGTGGCAACAGCAGCTACAGCTGCGATGGCGAAGGCCGCACCATGGCTGTAACGGGCTTGAAAGAGGGCCAACGACAGGGTGTAGATCGCCCAGGTCAGCACGAAGACCGTCGCCACCCTCGCCGTCTTTCGGCGCAGGAGCCAGACGGCGAGCAGTGGCAGAAGCAATGGGACGCAGGAAAGACGCACGAGAAGTGGCCTGAGGTCGGGCTGACCGAGGAGCGACAGTAGCGGTCTGGACTCGGCGATGGTCTGGAGCCAGGGCTCGGAGCGGCCGAGGAATGTCAGGCCAGCGACAAGAGGAGGAACGCAGATGGGCAGTAGAACAGCCAATGCAATCGCGCTGATGCCGGCCAGAGACAGGAGCTTTCGATAGTTCGCGCCCAGGCTTCCGGTGCCGAGGGCGAGAAGGCTGCCGGACAATGAGAGTCCCAGAAGAGCAGCCGCCTGCAGCCACGAAAGTCCTTCGTAGGAAGCTCCAACGGAGGCAGTCCAGATACTGCCCAGAACGAAGGGCAGGACGATGATCGCAGCCCCGAATCCACCCAGACCCAGAGTCTTTCCGAGTCGTGCTGCCACCTCAGAGCGCCGGCCAGCCGCGACCGCCGCCGCAACTCCTATCGCGATGAAGAGGCCGACGTGGATCAGGGCTCCTGGCCAGGTCAGAATGAGAACACTCAGCCAGGCGGCGGCTTCGAATGCCAATTGTCCAACCGGCACCGGCTTGGCATCAGGCCTGGACAAAGCTCCCGCGAGTGCTGCAAGTACGCCGAGGGTGGCCAACTCGATCAGTGGATCGTGGTCCGAAGCACCCAGTAGCGCATAGCGCACCACACCAGGTAGAAAAGCCGCCAGTGCGGCGCCTACGATGGCTGCCCGGCGTCCGGCGAGGCGTCGAAGCAGCAGAGCCAGGACCAGAATCTGGAGAACGCCGAGTATCGGGGGCAGGATGGCTCCAGCCAGCTCCACCGCCTGTTCAGAGTCTCCGGGCAATACCTTGGCCAAAGTGGCCAGGAGGAGGTCATACAGGGGTGCCCACAAGAGGCGTGCACCGTCGGGCACGTTCATGAGGTGATCGAACTGGGGCACCCAGGGCCAATCCCGCATGGTGAGCCATGCCCGCCGCAGGTGGTAGTAGCTGTCTGTTCCATCGAGCGTGATGCCACTTGCGGTGAAGACCGTGCTCCAGGTTCCGAGCCGTAGGGCTGCACCGATCAGTGACACCACGACAAGACCGGTTCGATAACGCTGGCGACTCATCTGCATTTCAGGACCCGGTGGAATTCAGCGAGTGCAAGGCTACACCGTCAAACGTTCGAGACCCAACCCGAACTGGCTATCGAATGGACCTCTGGCACCGTTCAAGCCAACAGGCCCTCGAGCTGCCGGTCGTCAGGCCGTTGGTGAGGCCCCGATCAGGCGTAGCGAACCCAGCGCCATAGCTCCTTGAGGCTGGGTTTCTTGCCGTACATCAAGATTCCCACACGGTAGATCCGAGCACAAAGCCAGATCATGCCAGCGCACATGGCGGTGGTGAGGAAATAGCCCAGCAGGATCTGCCAGGTGGGCGGCATCTTGACGGCAATCCTCAGCACCATGAGAAACGGAGTGAAGATCGGGATCAGGGAGGTCACCACGGCGAGTGTCGAATCAGGGTCATTGAGGATCGGCAGGAAGAAGATCCACGGCAGGACCACGAAGATGACCGCCAGAGAAGCCATCTGCTGCGCCTCCTGGGGGTTGTTGAAGGCCGATCCGATCATGGCGTAGAAGGTGGCGTAGAAGAAGTAACCCAGGATGAAGAGCAGGAAGAAGTGCAGCACGAGGATTGGAGAGAGGGTGGGCAGCTCGGTGCCGGCCGGCAGGAAGGCCATGATCGCGACGACTCCCGGCGCTGTGAGTACCGCGGCGGTGGCGAACCAGATGGCGATCTGGGTCAGGCCAGCCAGGCCGATTCCGGCGATCTTTCCGGCCATCAGATCGAACGGAGCAACGGTCGAGAGAAGCACCTCCACGACCCGGGAGCTCTTCTCTTCCAAGACGCCGAGCATGACTTGCTGGCCGTAGATCAAGGTGGTCATGTAGAGCACCATGAAGACGGCGAAGGCCAGGGCGAAGCCACCCAGACCCCCTTCGGCGCTGCTCCCTGCTTCCGAGATCCGAACTGTGTCGAGATCGATCGAGCTGGACAACTCCGCTACGATCTCGGGGTCGTAGCCCGATTCCACCAGTCGAACCTTTTGAACCGCTGCGGACAGAGCCCCTATCAGAGCTTGCTGCGTGATGAAGTTCGAGACGCTTTCGGCGTGGTACTCCACTCGATTCTCTGCCAGCAGCTCGGAGTCGATCCAGACCCAGGCTGCGATCTCTTCATCCAGAACGCGTTGGTCGAGGGCCGCCCGTTGCGAATCGACATCGGCCTGCGGTTGGACCACCTCGAGCTCGAAGCTGACCTGATCGGCGGTACGTTTTGCCAGAGCGTCGAGAGCCTGTTGTAGCAACTCTGCTACCTGGTGGGTGCGGTCCACGACCGCCAACTTCTGGCTGGTTCTCGCCTTCGCTACCATCAAGCTGGGAAGAATGGCCCAGGCCGCCATCATCACCGGCAGCGCGATGGTGCTGATCCAGAAACCCTTGCTGCGCAGGCGGGCCAGGTACTCACGCTTGGCGATGGTCCGAAAGTTACTGGGTCGCATCGCGGACGGCCTTGATGAAGATCTCTTCCAGATCGGGTTCTTGGAATCGAAACTCGTGGACGGTGAGGAATCCGACCAACTCCTCGAGCACGTCGGCGCCGCTGGCGTCGGGCTCCAGCAGCAGCTTGACGGTGTTGTCGTGAAACAGCGCCTGTTGGACCCCTTTCACCTCGTCGAGACGCTCGAGGTCACCGTCAGCGATCAGACGATAGGAATTGCCACCCAGTCGTCGCTTGATGGTCGAGAGCTCTCCCTCCAGGATGGTGCGCCCCTGCGAGATGAGGCAGATGTTGTCGCACAGCTTCTCGGCCTGCTCCATGATGTGGGTGGAGAAGATGATCGTCTTGCCCTGCTTCCGGTAGTCGGCCAGCAGGTCCTTGAACAGTCCCTGATTGATGGGGTCGAGGCCTGAGAAGGGCTCATCGAGGATGAGCAGATCGGGGTCGTGGAGGATCGTGCCGATGAGCTGGACCTTCTGTTGCATTCCCTTGGAGAGCTCCTCGACCTTCTTCTTGCCCCAATCGGCGAGCTCCACTCTCTCGAGCCAGCTCTCGATGGATGGCAGCGATTCTCGCCGCCTGAGCCCGTGCAGCTCGGCGAGGAACGCCAGCTGGTCGACTACGGTCATCTTGCGGTACAGGCCCCGTTCTTCAGGGAGATATCCGACGCGCGCGAGGTCTGCTCGGTGCCTGGGGTGACCGTTCAGCAGCACCAGGCCGAAGTCCGGAGCGATGATGTCCATGATCATGCGCAAGGTGGTGGTCTTGCCAGCCCCATTCGGTCCCAGAAGACCGTAGATGGTCCCCTGGGGCACAGCAAAGGAGACGCTGTCCACCGCGGTGAGGTTCCCGAAGGACTTACCGACCGATTGCAGCTCGAGAGAGGGCGTCATAGGCGCATGCGGCTAGAAACAGATCCCGGACGTCTGGACGATTCTACTCGGCAAGGCGCCGGTAGAAACAACGAGCGCCTCGACACGTAGGAAGCAAGGTGGTAGAAAGTGCGGACTTCCGGGAGAGGGTATGGCTCGATTGAGCTGTCCTTCCGGGACCTTCCCCAGACTCTCATGCGCCTGTTCTGCTTCTTCGTCGCCTCTCTGTGTCTGCCTCTGCCCCTGCTGGCGGCGGTGGACGGCATCGTCAGCACCGACAGCGGAACTCCGATCGAGCATGCTCGTGTCGAGGTGACGGATTCTTCGGCGGTGGCCTTCTCGGACATGGACGGGCGATTCCGTTTCGATGAGGTAGAGCCTCCATTGTTGCTCTTGATTACCCATCCTCGCTTCGTGGCCCAGGCGTTGTCCCTCGAGCCAGGAGATCCCCTGCCGGTCGAAGTCGTGCTGGAAGCGAAGCAGGAAGTCTATGAAGAGATCGCAGTGTCGGCCAACCGGGGTGAGGAGAATTTCTCGCCCATTACCGTGGCGAGCAGTGTCGTCGAGACGCAGGATGCGGCGACCCCGCCCGCCACCCTGACCGAGATGATCTCCACGGTACCGACCGTCTCGGAGAACGGACAAGGGGGGCTCCTTCAGACCTACTCGATCCGCGGCATGTCACGCCAACGGGTCATGAC
>JAUWSP010000191.1 GCA_030610025.1 Acidobacteriota bacterium
CCGCGGCGAAGTCCAACATGTGTCGGGTGCCGTCCACGTTGACCCTCATGCCGAGACTCCGATCGACACTCAGATCGTAGACCGCCGCCAGGTGAAAGATCTCTCGGATGCTCTTCTGGAGCTTCTTCGGCTTGTCCAGACCCAGATTCGGCTGAGTGATGTCGCCGATCACCAACTCGATCCGATTCTCGAGGTGGGGATACTCGGACTGAAGAGTTTCGACCCGCCGGCTGGCTTGATCGAGAAACTTGTCCTGGACCAGGCAGACTGCCACCTCGTCACTGGTTGTCGAGAGCACTCTGGGCAAGAGCTCGGAGCCGAGAAAACCCGGGAAACCCGTAAAGAAGATCTTCGACATCACACCCTCCCTGCATTTCTCAGCGCAGACCTGGTATCCACCGCAGCAGGCGCAGCGCTCCACTCATCAACTGGCTGAAGTCCTCTTCGCCGACACCGGCTGGAGAGGCGATGGGCAGTCCCCTCTGAACCGCGACCGTCTGGGCCTCCGTGTACTTCAGAATCCCTTCGGCACCGTGCCGGCGACCCAACCCCGACTCCTTGAAACCACCCATCGGAGCGTCGATCGAGGCCCAGGTGGCCGCATAGGCCTCGTTGATATTCACGGTACCAGCCTGGATCCGTGCCGCCAGCTCCCGCCCCACTTCCGGATCACTCGTCCAAATGGAAGCGTTGAGCCCATAACGGCTGTCGTTGGCCAGATGAATCGCCTCTTCGAGACTGTCGAAAGGGCTGACGGAGACCACCGGACCAAAAGTCTCTTCGTCGCAGATCTCCATGTCTTCGGTGACTCCCTGAAGCACCGTCGGTTCGAAGAAGTACGGTCCGATCTCCGGTCGGGGATGACCCCCGGCGAGGATCTTCGCACCTTTGACAACCGCACCCAGCACCTGTCCCTCTACCTTGTCCAGCTGCTCTCGAGACACCAGTGAGCCCATGTCCGCCTCGAAGTCGAGTGCGGCATCCAGGCTCATTCGGGACACCCTCGCCACGAGGCGCTGTACAAATCGCTCGAAGATGGACTCATGAACGTACAGACGCTCGATCGATATGCAGAGCTGGCCGGCATTGGCAAAACAGCCACGAATGGCCCCGTCCACCGCGTTTTCCAGATGGGCATCGGCCAGGACGATCATCGGATTCTTGCCGCCCAGCTCGAGGGAACAGCCGATGAGTCGCTCGGCAGCCTGTCTGGCCACGATGCGACCCGTCTTCGTGCTCCCCGTAAAAGCGATGTAGTCGACCTGGTTGATGAGGGGCGATCCCAACTCCGATCCCTTCCCTGTGACGATCTGGAACAGATCGTAGGGCAGACCCGCTTCCTGCAGGAGCTCCAGAGCCCACAGGGCGGTGAACGGTGTCTTCTGATCAGGCTTCAGCACCACCCCATTGCCTGCCATCAGGGCCGGAAGAGCGTCGGTGATCGCCATGCTCAGGGGATAGTTCCAGGGGGAGATGATGCCCACGACTCCCTTGGGGCGATGGTGCTCCCAGGTGGAGGTCAAACCGGGCAAAGCCCCTTTGCGCTGGTGAGGGCCCAGGTGTCGCTCAGCGTTCAGGGCATAGTACCGAGACACCATGGCGACATCGGCTACCTCCTCGAAAGCGCTCTTGCGAGCCTTGCCGGTCTCCAGTTGGATCAGGTCGAGAATCTCTTCACGACGGCTCAGAATCAGGTCGTGGTAGCGCATCAGGACGGCCCCACGCTCAGCCACCTCGGTCTCGGCCCACTCCGCCTGCGCTCGACGCGCTCTTTGCACTGCCTTCCTGACCGTGGCAGGCGTGCCATGGGGATACTCGGCCAGTCTGGCCCCGGTCGCTGGGGAGACCACCTGCAGCCCAGGCCCCTCGTTGCCGGCGACAGGTACGAGCTTCGTCAATTGGCGGAGCTTCTCCCCGCTCAGAGTGCCCATCGCCTCCTCCGGCAACTGGGAAGGCTCTACGTCGATCGCTTCGATCACTGTTTCCCTGGTCAGAGTCACCATGTTCGATCTCCTCGCCCCATCCGCTGCTACCCCCGGCACCGGGATGGTGGCAACTTCCCATTATTGCACCTGGCGACGACCGCTGCTGCCGAATCTCGACGTTGCAGTGGGCCAGCCCACGTCCGAGATCGAATCGACTCCGATGAGCTATGATTCCGACCGGAGAGTAGACCCACAGGAGAGCTAAGGATGAGCGATGCGGACTCGACCAGAGACAAGATTATCCAACATCTGATCGCGGCGTCGGACGAAGAGATCGACGCTTCCCAGGTCACCGATCAAACAACCCTCCGCAAGGACCTCGACCTGAGCTCGCTGCAGGCCGTTACGCTGGTAATGGATCTAGAAGACGAGTTCGGTGTCACGATCGAGGACGAGGAGATCGAGACTCTGGCAACGGTTGGAGACCTTCTGGCCATGGTGACTCAGAAGCAGGAGCAGCTCGGCTAAGCGAATGCGACGTCGAGTTGCCATCACTGGCGTGGGGCTGGTTTCCTGCCTGGGCCACGACTACGCGCCCGTGCTGGAGGCCTTGCGCGAGGGCAGAAGTGGTATTCGGGCCGTCCCGGAATGGGACGGCAAGGGTCTCAAGAGCCTGGTGGCGGGCATGATCGACAATCTCGACGAGAAGAAGGAGGCGGCCAAGCTGTCGAAGAAGCTCACGCCGGCCATGTCCGACGCCGCCCTCTATTGTGCCCTGGCGGCCCGTGACGCCGTCGCAGATGCAGGGTGGGAAGAACCAGAACTGGACAGTGACAGGACCGGATGCATTGTAGGGTCCGGAGTGGGCAGTGTCGATTCTGTAAGGAAGGCGGCCGATCTCTACTACACCGGCCGCATTCGCCGCGCTGATCCCTATACGGTCTTGCGCTGCATGGCCAGCTCTTCGAGTGCCACAATAGCCAACCTCTTCAAGGTCAAGGGAAGGAGCTATTCCCTCAGCTCTGCCTGCGCCACTTCGGCGCACAACATCGGTCATGCCTATGAGTTGATTCGGGGCGGTGTTCTGGACCGCGCCATTACCGGGGGTGGTGAGGACGCCGCCGAGCTGGTTGCGGCCGCTTTCCAGGGGCTTCGGCTGGCGTTGTCGACGCGCTACAACGACACTCCCACCAAGGCCTCACGACCCTTCGATGCCCATCGAGATGGCTTCGTGATGAGCGGGGGTGGAGGAATCGTGGTCCTGGAGGACCTGGAGCAGGCGTTGGAGCGAGGTGCCCGAGTTCGAGCCGAGATCATTGGCTACGCCGCCAATTCTGATGGCTTCGATCTCGTGCTTCCGGAGCCTGAAGGAGCGCAGTCTGGCGCCTGTATGCAAACGGCGATCGAGGATGCCGGAATCGAACCCGCTGCGATCGACTATGTGAACACGCATGGCACCTCCACCATCCACGGCGACGTAGCCGAGGTCAGAGGGATCAAGTCGACCTTCGACGGCCGAATCCCGCCGTTCTCCTCCACCAAATCCATGACCGGACATGGGATAGGGGCTGCCGGAGCCCTCGAATTGATCTTCTGCATCGGCATGATGGAACAGGGCTTCATCGCGCCCTCCATCAACATCGAGACACCCGATCCCGTCGTCGAAGGACTGCCCGTGGTGACAGAGACTCGACAGCAGGAGCTCACCACAGTCCTGTCGAATAATTTCGGCTTTGGTGGAACCAATGCTTCGATGGTGATCCGACGCTTCGATGGCTGATTCTTCCGTCACCATCGACCGACTGCGTGATCCCGACGGTGGCCTCGATCATCGAGCCCTGCGCCAGATCCTCCCCTACGGCGAAGCCTTCCTGTTTGTCGACCGGGTGACCAGGCTCGAGGCCTCCGAGGTCGACGCAATCTATCGGATTCCGGAATCAGCGCCCTTCGTGGACGCCCACTTCGTCGGCCTGCCGTTGATGCCGGGCGCACTCATCGGCGAGGGGCTAGCGCAGGCGGGCACGGTCATGGTGCGCTACAACCTCGAAGAACATGCCAGCAAGGACCTCCTGGCTTTCCAGATCGAGAACGCCCGATTCCTGGCTCCAGCCGTGCCGGGCGATACACTCGAGTATCACGTCAAACTGACCAAGATGCGCCACAACGCGGCTCGCCTGGAAGGCGAGGTTTTCGTCGGCGATCGGCGGGTCTGCAAGGCTCAGCTCGTCCTGGCCATTGTGGAGCGCCAGCTCCTGAAGGCCGAACTCGACAAGCCCCGAAAGCAATGATCCGCGTCGCAGTGCTTGCCGACATTCACGGCAACCTCCCGGCTCTCGAAGCCGTGATCGAGGACATCGCCTCTCAGCAGCCGGACGAGGTCCTGGTCGGCGGCGATCTGGTCGGCCGCGGGCCCTGTGGCAAGGATGTCGTTCAGCGAGTCACCGACATGGGTTGGCGGAGCGTGCGTGGCAATCATGAAGACTATCTGCTCGCTTTCCGCCACCAGCGAGTACGGAGCCATTGGTTGACCGCGCCCGAGTGGGCTGCCGCCCGCTGGATGGCCGGGGAGCTCGGCGAAGTGGCGGCCAGCACCCTCGAGGGCCTGCCACTGACTCTACTGAGCGAGCTGGCACCTGAGCTTCGGGTAGTGCATGGAACTCCCAGATCCAACAGCGAAGGCATCGGCCCGTGGACTTCGCACGAGCAGGTGGAGGCCCACTTCTCCACCGTGGCCGAGCCTGTCCTGGTCTGCGGTCACACTCATCGGCCCCTCGAATGCCGGCTGCCCGACGGCCTGGTGGTCAACGTCGGTGCGGTCGGGCTGCCGTTCAACAGAGACCGCAGGGCTCAGTACGCCCTATTCCAAATGGGCCACGACGGGGTGGAGGTCGAGTTCCGCCAGGTCGCGTACGACCTCGACCGGACCTTCAGCGACTATGAGACCTCGGGGTTCCTGAGTCATGGAGGGGCCACGGCCCGTCTACTCTTGATGGAGCTGGAGCTGGCTGCGCCCTTTCTGGTGCCCTTCATCGAGTGGGCACGGGCCAGAGGTGTCCGACCTCTGGAGTCGGAGGTTGGGGCCTTCCGGGAGTTCTACGATCCGGACGAGTCTTTTCGTGCTTTTTCCTGCCGTCTGAAAGAGCTGGAGGACCCATCGCAGAGCCTACCGAAACCCTCTCGCCCCTAAGCCCCTGAACAAGCTACCAGCTACTCCTCCGCCTGCGACCCACCCACCAGCCGAGCCAGCAATTCCCGCCCCCCCTGAAGCGCTACCCGCTGCATGTAGAGCTGGACTCCGACCAGGCCTCCCAACTCCTCACCTCCACCTGCCCGACCCGGTCCTCCATGCAAGGTCTGGGGCAGAGCGGCGCCGGAACCAGGACCCTCGCCGAGAGTCGCCTCGGATCCGATGTAGATCCGACCGGTGTTACTGGAACCGGTCTCGAGAAACTCACCGAGCCAACCTTCGTCATCGCTATAGAGGGAAGTCACGAGCGTTCCCCCTGCCAGAGACATCAACTGTGCCGCTGCAGTAGCGCTCCCGTCGTACGGCAGCAGCGTGGCCACCGGCGCGAAGACCTCTCGGTTGTGAATCACCGTCCCACCACTGGAATCCGCGGCCTCCAGAAGCGTTGGCTGCACGAAATAGCCCTTCCCGGTCGGGCTCCCGACCCCGTTGGTCCTCTCGCCACTTCCCAGGATCAACCGCGCATCGCTCTGCAGCTCGGCGATACCCTCCAGGGCATCTCCGAGTTGCTGTTCCGACGCCAGCGGACCCATGCGAACACTATCGTCTGACGGATTGCCTGTCACGACTGCCCGGAGTCTTTCGACAAGAGCGTCTCGGACATCCGCGAGCCTCTGCTGAGGGACCACTATGCGACGGACAGCGGTGCATTTCTGGCCCGCTTTCTGGGTCACCTCGCGCACGACGTCATCGAGAAACAGATCGAAGACCGGTGTGCTCGGTTCTACGTCCGGCCCCAGAACCGCGGCGTTGAGACTGTCCGCCTCGACGTTGAACCGACAGTTCACGGCAATCAGCCGATCGCCCTGGC
>JAUWSP010000478.1 GCA_030610025.1 Acidobacteriota bacterium
CCTGGGCGCGCTGGTGGGCGTTGAGCGTCCGCACACCCAGTTGCACGAGTCGGGAGACCAGGCCCTCCTCCATGATGCGGCTGAAGGGGCAAGCGTGAGACAGGCGATCTCCATCGAGCTCGTCGTATAGATCGGGGTGGGCATCGATGTGCACGATGCTGAGGCCAGGGAAATGTCTAGATTGCGCGCGCACACAGGGGAGAGTCACGGAGTGGTCGCCGCCCAGGCAGAGGATTCTCGAGCCCATGGCCAGGATCTCGCTGATGCCACGCTCGATCGTTGCGAAAGCAGCCTCTCCGATTTCCAGATCCAGATCGCCCAGGACCCGAATCCGAGGCTCCTCACTCAGGTCGCATCCGGATTCAGTGGCAGTGTTGGTCGAGCTCGAGTAGAGAGCCTGGCGAATGTAGGCGGGGCCGGCTGCGGGGCCCCTGAGGTACGAGGATTTCTCGTCCCAGGGTAGCCCCAGGATAGCTATCGAGCCCGCCGGAATGCCCTGCTGGGCCTGGTCCTGACTCACCGGGGGATCGCTCAGCATGGTGTTGTCGCTCCTGTGTCGTATTCGGTGCGGAAGAGGTGTTCGACCGCGGTCGACTCATGGTAGCAGCCGGCCGAATATGCCCGTAGCTCTATGGGTCACTGGCAACCTTCGCCAGATTATGAATAATCATTGCGTCACCCAAGCGCTTTCTCAAGACTCGAGAACAGAGAGGAACTCTAGCCCATGGCACGTCTTACCTACGTCACCAGCGAATCGGTCACCGAAGGTCATCCCGACAAGATCTGTGATCGCATCTCCGACGCGGTTCTGGATACTCTCCTGGAGCAGGATCCCGACAGCCGGGTTGCCGTGGAGTGCCTCGTCACGACAGGGACGGTGATCGTCTCTGGAGAGGTCAGCACCGAGGGCTACGCTGATGTCCAGCGCATTGCCCGCCAGACGTTGAAGGAGATCGGCTACACCAATCCGGAATTCGGTATCGACAACGAAGACGCCGGAGTCCTGGTGAGCATTCATGAGCAGAGCCCGGATATCGCATGCGGAGTCGACGAGCACGGTGACAAGGAACAGGGCGCCGGCGATCAGGGCATGATGTACGGCTTCGCCTGCGACGAGACCCCCGAGTTGATGCCCCTGCCCATCATGCTGGCTCACCGCCTCACCCGAAGACTGGCAGATGTCCGGCGATCTGGCGAGATCGAGGGCATTGGCCCGGACGGCAAGAGCCAGGTGACCGTCGAGTACCACGACGGCAAGCCAGAGCGCGTAGCCGCGGTGGTCATCAGCACACAACACCTCGAATCGAAGACCACCGAGGAGCTGCGTCGGGATGTGGCCGCCAAGGTCATTCAACCGATATGTCAGGACTACATGGACGACGCGACGAAGGTCCATGTCAATCCGACGGGCAGGTTTGTCATTGGTGGTCCGGAAGGCGACACCGGCTTGACCGGCAGGAAGATCATCGTAGACACCTACGGAGGAGTCGGACGCCACGGTGGCGGTGCCTTCTCCGGCAAGGACCCCAGCAAGGTCGATCGCTCGGCCACCTATGCGGCCCGCTATGTCGCCAAGAACATCGTGGCTGCCGGGCTCGCACGACGCTGCGAAGTGCAGCTGTCCTATGCCATCGGGGTCTCGGAGCCGGTCAGTGTCAACGTGGATACCTTCGGTACGAATGCGGTTCCCGAGGAGCGCATCGTGGAGCTGGTAAGCCGGCACTTCGATTTGACCCCCAAGGGCATCATTGCCCAGCTGGACCTCAAGAAGCCTGTCTATAGAGCGACCTCGGCCTATGGCCACTTTGGCCGGCCGGAGTTCTCCTGGGAGAACACGGACAAGGCCGAGGTGCTCGCTGCCGAAGCCGGCCTCGGCACTGGCTCCACCGGCTAGACTCGCAGGCCATCTGGCCCGAACAGCTCGTGCCACGACAATCCTCGGGTTCGAATGTGGAGCGCTGCACTGTGGGCCCACTGACTCGACCTTAAGATGGTTGCTAGCAAGGTCCGAGCATCAGCCCAATGCGGCCTGTGCCGGGTGGTGTCTCGTGAAGCACGCGAGCCAGGCGGACCCAGACTTGATTCTCGGAGTGTAAGCTGGTGGCACCATGACACAGTTCGAGCGCATCGGCCGATTCCAGGTTCTGGATCGGATCGGTGGCGACGCCTTCTCCCTGCTCTATTCCGGGAATGACCCGTTCGAGGATCGGCCAGTCGAGATCCGGGTCTGTGTGGCGCCGGACGACGAGTTTCGATGGCGCTTCTTGAAGGCCGCCGAAGATTCCTTCTTCCTCCGCCATCGCAACATCGCCAGGGTTCTGGAGTTCGGCTCTGGGGAGCCGAAGCCCTATCTGGTGCAGGAGGTCTTTCCCGGGTGCTCACTGAAGGACCGAATCTTCTCGGAGGAGCCGGTCGAAGATGTCGTGAAGCTCTTCTATCTCTTGCAGCTGGCTCAGGGCCTGGAGTACGCCCATGACCAGGGGGTCCTTCACAAACAGATCAGCCCGGAAGTGGTCCGGGTGGGTGAGGGCGAGCGCATCAAGCTCGGCGATTTCGGTGTCGCTCAGCTTGCCAGCTCATGGGTCCAGTTGCAGAGCGGTGGGGCCGCCTATCCACCGTCCGGCTACATTCTGCCGGAGGTTCTGGCAGGAATGGCCCCGAATCAGCGCAGTGAGGTCTTCGGCTTCGGCGCCACCGCCTACGAGATGTTGACTTCGTGGCCTCCATTCGCGGCGGAGACCCTGCCGGAGTTGGTTCACAAGGTGCTCAACGAGGACCCTGCACCGCTCACGAGCCTCTGGCCCGAATGCCCCGAGGAGCTGGAGTCGGTGATCCACAAGTGCCTGAGCCTGGACCCTCGTCGTCGGTATGCGGGGTTGGGCGAGGTCCTCGAGGAACTGTCTGCCGTGCTGCCGATCCCGGCCGAGCAGCCAGCCGAGGAGATCTCGCAAGAGCGACCCTCGGTTCATGAGGATTCGAAGACGGTCTACATCGTGGATCCCGAGTCTCTGACCGGCTCGGAGCCTGAAGTCGAAGGCGGGTCTCCCGGCCAGGAGGTCGCCACCGGTCCGGTAACGCCCGGGCCCCTGGTGAACGGATGGAGCGCCGCTCAGAGACTGGCGAATCGCGCCAGAGAGGCTCTGCCTTCACTCGGCCACGTGAAGAGCCAGATGGGGAGTCTGAACTGGCGTTGGTGGCCAGCGGCAATCGCTCTGTTGTTGTTGTTCGCGGTGGCGGGCTGGGGATTGTCGAACCGAGGCAAGGCGGAGCCA
>JAUWSP010000266.1 GCA_030610025.1 Acidobacteriota bacterium
AGTCCTTCGAGATCCGGCACAGCGAGGAAGAGGGCACCAAATCGGTGGTCAAGCTGCCGGACATCGCCACCTGCCCCGACTGCCTCGCCGAGGTGCTGGACCCAGGGGACCGCCGTTTCCGTTACCCGTTCACGAACTGCACCAACTGCGGGCCCCGGTTCACCATCATCGAAGCGTTGCCCTACGACCGGCCGAACACGACGATGCGCGAGTTCCGCATGTGCCCGGACTGTAGTGGCGAGTACACCGAACCCATGGACCGGAGGTTTCACGCTCAGCCCAACGCCTGCCCGACCTGTGGGCCCCAGCTTGCCCTTTGGGACCGCGAGGGGAGCACCCAGGCGACCGGCGACCTTGCATTGCGACAAGCAGCCGAGGCCTTGCGCCACGGGAAGATCCTGGCGGTCAAGGGCCTGGGCGGGTTCCACCTGATGGTCGATGGCCGAAGCGCCGCTGCCGTGACCCGCCTGCGACGACGCAAGGCCCGCTACGAAAAACCCCTGGCACTCATGGTGAGTGACGTCGACGAGGCGCGGCGGCTCTGCCAGGTATCGCCCGAGGAAGCGGAGCTGCTGCAGTCTGCCGAGAGCCCTATCGTGTTGCTCGAGCGCCGCGCCGATGCCGCAATCGCTTCCGAGGTGGCACCGGGCAATCCCCAGCTCGGCCTCATGCTTCCCTACACGCCGCTCCACCATCTGCTGCTCGGGGAGCTCGAGTTCCCCGTCGTGGCAACCAGCGGCAACTTGAGCGACGAACCGATTTGCATCGACAACGGGGAGGCCCTGCAGCGTCTTGGCGGGATTGCGGACTTGTTTCTGGTTCACGACCGGCCGATCCAGCGCCACGTGGACGACAGCGTGGTCTCGCTCGTCGCGGGCAAAGCACAACCGATGCGCCGAGCCCGCGGCCTGGCACCGATGCCGATCGTCGCTTCACGCCCGCTGCCCTCCCTGCTCGCGGTGGGAGCCCACTGGAAAAACACCGTGGCTTTGAGTGTCGGAGACAAGATCTTCCTGAGCCAGCACATCGGTGACATGGAAACACCGCAGGCTTTTGGAGCTTTCGAGGCGGTGACTCGGGACTTTCTCGCGATGTACGAGGCCGAGCCGGTGGCGGTGGTCAAGGATCTCCATCCCGACTACCCCTCAACCCATTGGGTGCAGAGAGTCGTGGACGGTGGCGACGCAGAGTTGCCAGCCGCCGAAGAATGGAAGGGCCTCCTCGCTGGCAAGCCGACCTTTGCCGTGCAGCACCACCACGCCCACCTGGCCGCCTGCCTCATGGAGCACCAGGTCGAAACCAGGGCGCTTGGGGTCACCTGGGACGGTACTGGGTACGGCACCGATGGCACGGTGTGGGGAGGCGAGTTCCTGCTTGGCGACACGGCCTCCTTCTCGCGTGTCTGTCGATTGCGGCCGTTCCACCTTCCGGGTGGTGATGCGGCCGTCAAGCAGCCCCGGCGCTGCGGACTCGCTCTTCTGTGGGAGATGCTCGGCGACGAAGCGCTCGATCGCTCCGACCTGATACCGGTCCAGGCCTTCGACGAGGCCGAGCTCGGCTTGCTGGGACAAATGCTGGAGTCGGGACTGAACTCTCCCCGCACGACCAGCGCCGGCCGCCTGTTCGACGGGGTGGCCTCTCTGCTGGGGATTCAGCAGCGGGTCTCCTTCGAAGGCCAGGCCGCCATGGCCGTGGAGTGGCTCGCCGATAAAGACCTCGTGGCCGCCTACCCCATCGTGGTGGCCACGCCCTCGGCTGATCGAGAGCTCTTCACGCCGGCACCCGAGGATCGCGACGAGATCCTGGAGATCGACTGGCAGCCCATGGTCGAGGCCATGATCGAGGACTCGCGGCGCGGGGTGGATGTCGGTATTATTGCCGCCAGGTTCCACAACGCTCTGGTGGAGGCCATACTGGCGGTCGCCAAAGCGGTCGGGGAGCCGAGGGTAGCCTTGACGGGAGGCTGCTTCCAGAACCGGCTCCTGACCGAGCGAGCCAGTCAGCGGCTGCGCGAGGCCGGCTTCGACGTCTTGTTGCACCGGCAGGTGCCACCCAATGATGGAGGCATCAGCCTGGGACAGATCGCGGTCGCCGCGGCGCGAATGGAAAAGGAAGACTCCGTTGACTGACTAGAGGGGGTGCACGATGTGCTTAGGCGTTCCAGGCCAGATTCTCGAGATCCGCGAAGACCCGACCGGCATGCACATGGCGCGAGTGAGCTTTGGCGGCATCGTCAAAGAAGTTTGCCTCGCCTACACGCCGGAGGTCGAGGTCGGTGACTATGTCGTCGTTCACGTCGGCTTTGCGATCAGCACGATCGACGAGGCCGAGGCCCACAAGGTCTTCGACTTCCTCCAGGAGATGGGTGAGCTCGAGGAGCTCGACGTGCCGCAACCGAGCGAGGCCCAGCCAACCGGACCTGGCGAGGCCAACTAGATGAAGTTCATCGACGAGTATCGCAGCGAGGCGGACGCGCGCAAGTTCGTCGAGGGCATCGAGTCGCTGGTCACCCGCGACTGGACCTTGATGGAGATCTGCGGCGGCCAGACCCACACGCTCATCAAGTCGGGCGTGGATCAGCTCCTGCCCGAGCGGGTGACTCTCGTGCATGGTCCCGGCTGCCCGGTCTGCGTGACTCCGCTGGAGCTCATCGACAAAGCCCTGGCCATTGCTCGCCGACCGGAGGTGATCTTCACATCCTTCGGCGACATGCTTCGCGTGCCTGGCTCGACCTCGGATCTGCTCGCGGTCAAGAGCGAGGGCGCCGACGTCCGGATGGTCTACTCGCCCCTGGATGCCGTGAAGCTGGCCCAGCAGAACCCGGACAAGGAGGTGGTCTTCTTCGCCGTCGGCTTCGAGACCACCGCACCGGCCAATGCCATGGCCGTCTGGCAAGCTCACCAACAGGGCATCGAGAACTTCTCCATCCTCTGCTCACACGTCCTGGTGCCACCCGCCATGGAGGCTCTGCTGAGCGCACCCGAGAATCGAGTCCAAGGCTTCCTGGCTGCCGGCCACGTTTGCGCGGTCATGGGCTATTGGGAGTACGAACCGATTGGCGAGAAGTACGAGATCCCGCTCATCGTGACCGGCTTCGAGCCGCTCGACCTCCTGCACGGCATCTACATGACGATCAAGGCCCTCGAGGAGGGTCGATGGGGCGTGGAGAATCAGTACACCCGGGCGGTGACTCGGGACGGCAACCAACCGGCCCAGAAGCTGCTCGGTCAGGTCTTCGACGTCTGCGACCGCAAGTGGCGGGGCATCGGCGAGATCCCAATGAGCGGCTACCGGTTGAAGGAGGAGCTCGTTGCCTTCGACGCCGAGCAGCGGTTCGACGTGGGACACATCGAGGCCCAGGAGGCACCCGAGTGCATCGCCGGCGAGATCCTCAAGGGCCTGCAAAAGCCCCATGAGTGCACGGTGTTCGGCACCCGCTGCACACCTGAGCATCCCCTTGGCGCGCCCATGGTCTCCGCTGAAGGGGCCTGCGCCGCCTACTACCAATATGGACGAGGACGATGAGCGACGACAGCTCCAGCATTCGGTTCGCGGGCGCAGTGTGCCCCATACCTTTGAGCGACTACCCCTCGGTGCAGCTGGCCCACGGCGGCGGGGGTCGCCTGTCCCAGATTCTCATCGAAGGAATGTTCGCCAAGACCTTCGACAACCCAGCGCTCGAGATGCTTCACGACGGAGCCATCCTGGGGGTGGGCGGTAGTCGACTGGCCTTCTCCACCGATTCCTTCGTCGTCAGCCCGCTCTTCTTTCCGGGCGGCGACATCGGATCGCTGGCGGTGCACGGCACGGTCAACGACCTGGCCATGTGCGGTGCCAAGCCGATGGCGCTCTCAGCCGGCTTCATCCTGGAAGAGGGGATGCCGATGGAGGACCTGTGGCGCATCGTCCAATCGCTGCAACGGGCCGCCAAGGAAGCCGGGGTGTCGGTGGTGACCGGCGACACCAAGGTCGTGGACAAGGGCAAGGGAGACGGCATCTACATCAACACCACAGGGCTCGGAATCATCCCCGAGGGTGTCGATATCACTCCTCTGAAGGCCCAGGTTGGAGACAAGGTGCTGGTCAGCGGCGAGATCGCCGTCCACGGCATCGCCATCATGTCGGTGCGTGAGGGTCTGGAGTTCGAGACGCAGTTGGAGAGCGATTCGGCAACCCTCTATCCGCTGGTCGAGAAGGTCCTGGCCGCCGGAGGGGACGACGTGCATGTGCTGCGCGACCCCACCCGAGGCGGCGTGGCCAGCGCGCTCAACGAGATCGCCGAGCAATCCAAGATCGGCTTCCTTCTCGACGAGCCTTCCATCCCACTACAGGAAGAAGTCCGGGGCGCTTGCGAGATTCTCGGCTTCGACCCCCTCTACGTCGCCAACGAGGGCAAGTGCATCGCCATCGTCGCTGCCGAGTCGGCGGACAAAGCCCTCGAAGCCATGCGCTCGGACCCCCTTGGGAAGGAAGCCGCCATCATCGGCGAGGTGGTCGACGAGCACCACGGCCGCGTCTACCTCCGCAGCCGCGTCGGCGGCATGCGCGTCGTCGATATGCTCAGCGGCGAGCAGCTCCCCCGCATCTGCTGACGAAAGGTGCCACCCGTTTTTTCTTGAAGGGCACGACTGACCACCAGCAGGGGCGGCGCTTGCCTCCGCCCGCCAAAAAGGTGCCACCCGTTTTTCTGTGATGGGCGGTTCGAAGGCAGCTTTCCCCAAAAAGGTGCCACCCGTTTTTCTGTGACGGGCCGTCCGAACACAACTTTCCTTGGAGGCAGTTTGGGAGACAGAGAAGACCCGTGGCGTTGCGCCCG
>JAUWSP010000037.1 GCA_030610025.1 Acidobacteriota bacterium
GGCGGTCCTGGACTCCTTCGCCCCGCCGGCAGCCTCCTTTGCGTTCGGCCTCGATCACGACGGTACGGATCTCTGGGGTGACACGAATGAGCCGGATCAGATTTATCGAGCCGACGACACGACCGGTGTGGTTTCCGATAGCTACGCCTCACCCTTTACCTCCCCCAATGGAGTGGCCTGGGACGGCGCAGCGCTCTGGCATTCCGCTTTTCTTCAAGACTTGAGCCTCATCGATCCATCCGACGGTTCTGTGATCCGCACGATACCGTCGCCTGGGAACCGGACCCCGAGAGGTCTGGAGTGGGTCGACGGGGCCCTGTGGGTCGTCGACGCAAACCTGGAGCCCGAGGACGGCATCTATCAAATCGACCCGAGTGATGGGACCATCCTGCAGAGAATGCAGATCGCCGGGGCAACCTATCCGTTCGGCCTGGCCTTCGACGGGGAGTACTTCTGGATGACGGACTACTTGGCGGACAAGATCTACAAGGTGGACTTGATGAATTTCTTGCTGGCCGACGACTTCGAATCGGGCGATACCTCGGCCTGGTCTTCTACCGTGCAATGACCGTGAGAGCGGGAGGGCGCAAGGCCCTCCCCTTCTATGTGGCCGCTATTGTCAAGCTTCCTGGGTCCGCCTTTATGATCCTCCTTGGCTGTCGTGTTTCACGCCTACTGGCTGCTTCCTCGTGGCGTCGGGCCTGATGGCCTCGGACGACCTTCTATCCGTGCGGTCCTTTCGACCGGCACCCAATCCAGCATGCGCCTTTGAAGGCACATCGTGGAAGCTTGCTTCGAGCGGCCCCATCTACAAAACGGCTTTCTTTTTGAGCCAGGGGAGGGCACGGGCACGCTCTGACCAGCAGATTTCGTCTTCATGGGTAACCTCGAGATCCGAGCTTGCGGCCTCTACGTCTTGAGTACCGCCCCCGCAGGGACGACTCCAGTCTCCAGGTATCGCCACAGGGCAATCAAGAGCTTACGAGCCAGGGCGACGATGCCGACGCGCCGCGAGCGACGAGACCCGGGACCGTAGCGCTCCTGAAACCATTTGCTCAGCTCGCTGTCAGGCTGGAAGCGTAGCCAGCCCCAAGCGATCTCGACCGTTGCCGCACGCAGCCGTCGGTTGCCGTCCTTGCCGATTCCCTGGTCGCGCTGGATCTGACCCGAGCTGTACGGCGTCGGCGTCAGACCGGCCATGCCTCCGACCTGCCGACGGTTATCAAACTGTCGCCAGGCGAAGGCCTCCATCGACGCCAGCCACGCATAGTTCTCGCCGATCCCCCGCAAACGAGAGAGACGGCGCGCGGTCTGCGCTCCACGATCTCGCGCCGTGCGCAGGGCTGAGCGTCGTTGCTTCTCCAGCTCGGCGATCTGCTCCTGCACCAGGGTCCAACGCACGTACTCACGCTCCAGCCGAGTGCGCAAACCCACCGGCACCGGCGAATTGTCCCAAAGCTGGACCGCCGAGAGTCGTGCTAGAAAACCCTTCGAGACCTTCAGCCGTACCCCCTGGGTCACCAGCAAACTCGTCATGCGGTTCGTGTACCGTGTCCTCTCCCGTTTCAAGGCCTCGAGCTCACGGTGCAGCTGTCTCTGATCCTCCGCCTCCACACTGGGTATGCGAGCCACGCCCCACACCTTCGGCTCCCCACTCCACCACCGCATCAATTGCCGCAGCAGCTTGCCCACGTCCAAACGATCCGTCTTCGCCCGCCGACTCCGACGATTCACCTCTATGCTCGAAGGATCCACCACGATGTTTTCGATCCCGGCATGTCGGAGATGACGATCCAGCCAGAAACCATCACGACCTGCCTCATAGCAACTCACTACCCGGGCCGAAGGCTCCAAACCAAAGCGGCGCTTCGCTCGAGACACCTCCTCGTGCAACGCTCCCAGATCCCCCGCCGCAATCGTCTGCTCACGCGGCTTGCGACACACACCCACCGTACTGCCCAGCTTCCACTTCGAATTACTCAACTCCAAGGCCAGAAACAACACCTTCTCCTCGCTATACTCTCTGTGGGCGGCTGTAGTCTCCATTCGCTTCCTCCTTTCACGGTAATGAATGATTAGGAAGCTTAGACACAGTCGCCCTCTTCTTGCACACCCCTCACCACCGAGGACTAGCCAGCATAGGATCTACATGTCTGCAGGGCTTGGTAGGTATTCACCAGAGGTGGGCCATCGATGCAGCTGTCGAAATCGAGAATCATGTCGGCGTTGCAGTGCCGCAAGCGCCTGTACTTCGAAGTACACCGTCCGGAGCTCCAGAAGATCTCCCCGGCAACCCAGGCGGCCTTCGACACGGGGAACCGGGTGGGCGATTTCGCTCAGCAGATCTACGGCCAGGGACAGGGCATCCTGATCGAGTACGGCCCGGGGCTGTCGCAGGCATTGAAGGACACCGAACGGCTGATGACGGCCGGGGTGGACGAGCCGATTTTCGAGGCGACCTTCTCCCATGGTGGTGTGCTCGTGCGACTGGATGTGCTGATCCCTCCAGGCCCCCACACGCAAAGCCCGGCATGGAAGATCGTGGAGGTCAAGGCCTCCACAAAACTCAAGGACGAGCACGTCGCTGACTGCGCGATTCAGGCGTGGGTCTTCGAGGGGCTGGGGTATGCCCTCGGCGGGATCGCTCTGGCCCATATCGACAAGGCCTACGCGTATCCCGGTGGCGAGGACTACCACGGCCTTCTGGTCGAAGAAGATCTGACGGCAGAGGTCGCCGAGCTCCAGGACTCGGTTCCCGCCTGGGTCGGGATGGCGAGGGAGTCGGCATCCGGTGAGATGCCCGATGTGCAGGTTGGGCAACACTGCACGACTCCCCATCTCTGCCCTTTCTTCGAACAGTGCTGGCCGACGGAGACGAAGTACCCGGTTCAGGCTCTGCGCGGATCGAAAGAGAAGCTGGGGCAACTCGTGGCGGACGGCTACCTGGACATCCGGGACGTGCCGACCACCGTGCTGGATGGAACCGAGACGCGGTCTCGCATCCACCGGGTGACCGTAGCGGAAGAAGCGGAGCTACTCGAGGGTGCCTCATCCTTCGTTCAGGAGCTTGCCTTTCCGAGGTACTACCTGGATTTCGAGACCATCATGCCGCCGGTTCCGATCTGGTCGGGAACGCATCCCTATGAGACCCACGCCGTCCAGTGGTCGTGCCACATTGAAGACTCCGATGGCAGCCTGCGACACGAGGAGTTCCTGGACCTATCGGGCGAGCCGCCGATGCGACCGCTGGCTGAGAGTCTGATCGGGATGCTGGGGCACGATGGCCCGATCTTGATGTATACGAATTACGAGGCAACGGTAATCCGGGGCCTCGCGGACCGGTTCCCCGACCTTGCGCCGGAGCTCGAAGCGATCCTCGACCGGCTCGTCGATCTTCACCCGGTCGTCAAGGAGAACTACTACCACCCGGACATGCTCGGATCCTGGTCGCTCAAGGCCGTACTCCCCACCATCGCCGCAGACATCGACTACTCGGCCCTCGAAGAGATCCAGGAAGGCACCGCGGCCTCGAAGGGCTACCTCGAAGCCATCGACTCCAGCACCTCCCCCGAGCGGCGGGAGCAACTCCGAACCCGTCTTCTGGAGTACTGCCGGTTGGATACCGAGGCGATGGTGAGGTTGGTGCGATTTCTCGGCGCAAGGCCCTCCCCCACTTCAGGACCTGCACTATCCCGCTGAGTGCCACCCCCCCCATCGGGTAGTGACAGCCCCGTAGACCGGAGATACTCTTCACGGGTGCCGACCACGAGATTCTGGTCGGCACAGCCTTGCTGGGAATCGGTTCTGTTCCGCGCCTTTACCTCGAGGAGGCGACGCATGAGCGGGGCGAAACAGCAGCTCGCAGTTCTGGCTTCTTTCCTTTTGCTCTGTTTGTCGGGTCGATTGGCGCTGGGCTACGAGCTCAGGGCCTGGGGCGGGGACTACGTCAATCAGGTTACAGACACACCGTCCGGTTCCGACTTCGTTGCCATCGCAGCGGGCGACGAGCACGGCGTGGCCCTCAAAGCCGATGGCACGGTTGTGGCCTGGGGCCAGGATCACGATGGGCAGAATGTTCCCCCGCCGACTCTCGGAGCGTGTAAGGCGATCGGCGCGGGCGGTGATTTCGCCCTGGCCATACAGAACGACGGCACAATCGTCCACTGGGGCGATGACCCTCATGGCGTCGACATGGTTCCCGCGGGTACCTACACAGCGGTCGACGGCGGAGAGTTCTTCGCCGTAGCTCTGGCAACCAACGGCTCGATTGTTGCCTGGGGCAACGACGCCGACGGCCAAGTCACGAACGTGCCGGCAGGCACTGACTTCATACAAGTCATCGCTGGCGACAGACATGCTGTGGCTTTGCGATCCAACAACTCTGTCGTCAGCTGGGGATATGTCGGAGGGACCAACGGTCAGCCTGCCTCTGGCACCTACACACAGGTTTCGGCCGGCCATGACTATTGTCTGGCACTGGCGAGCGATGGCTCGATCGTGCACTGGGGCGACGACCCCTGGGACTACGGCCTGGACGAGGTACCTGCCGGCACCGACTTCGTGGAGATCTCGGCCGGCTACATTCACGGCCTGGCCCGGAAGGTAGACGGCACCGTCGTGGGCTGGGGCGCCGGCACCAATGCGTCCGGCCATCCTCATTATGGTCAGGCGGCGCCACCACCGGGCAACGACTACGTAGCCATCTCAGGAGGCTTGTATTGGAGCCTGTCGATGACCAGCTCCAACGTCCTGTTCGCGGACGGCTTCGAGAGTGGCGACCTGTCCGCGTGGACCTCTACGGTGCCGTAGCCGAGAGCGGGCGTCAGTTCCAGGCGAATATGTAGACCAGGCTGAACAAGTCGAAGTCACCGCCGGACGAAGTGACCGTGCCGGCGCTGAGACTGGCGCGCAGTGCGTGGTGGGGGCGGACTGGAAAAACCAGGGTGACGCCAGCCCTGGAGTTGCGCTGCAAGTCGGCCCTCAACTCACCCCCGATGGTGGTCCGGCCACCGTAGTAGTAGTTCAGATCCAGGGAACACCAGAATCCAGGTTTGATCCTCTTGATCAGGTGGAAGTCGCCGGAAACGATCGGGCTCTGCTCGCGCGTCGTTCCCAGGAACTCATCGTTGTCACCGAAAATCCAGGCACCAATCTCGAGCTCGGTCAGCCAGGTCCTGGTCACCGGGTGGATGTACCCGATGGCAGGCTTGATCGCCCAGCGATTGGTGCCCACGTTGATCAGCCTGTCCTTCTCGTAGTCTCCGGTCGGAGCCGACACCTGAAGACTCATGCCCACAAGCGCTCGAGGCTCCGCACGCAACTGCTGGAAGGCAGCTTTGTCCAGGGTCGGTGCACCCAGAAGGTTGACCGAGAGACGTGCCCGTGCATCGGCCCAACCGGCGATATAGCGGCTTCGATCCACCCCATCGACCGCACCTTCCGTCGTTCCCCAAGAGTAGGGCGCGCTGAACTGCACGCTGGCGGTCCGGCCGGCCAGATTAATCGTATGCAGGTACGAGAACTGAGTGACGTTGATCCTCGAGTCCACACCCACGATCGGGAGCGATGGATCCATCAGGATGTCGCCCGTCGAGTACTGATAGGCCATGGTCACCACCTTCGTACCCTTCGGAGCCGGCCAGTACGCTCGCGGCGTCAGCTCCTGGGCGAGAGAAACCGCGCCCGTGAGGACCATTGCCAGGAAGAGGCTCAAGAAAACAGGCCATCCGCTGATCCTGCCCATGCCAGGGAGTATTCCACATGGCTGACGGTGTATCCTGCGTGCGAGATTGTGATGACGAGGGGTACGTAATGCGAAAGATCCTACTGGCCCTCGTCCTCGTCCTGTCGGGAGCCTCGACAGGTCGAGGACAACTGATCGGCGATGAGGTGCTGAGCCAGATCTACCGGATCCGGATCGGCCAGGAGTTCGGCACGGCCTTCACGATCGACGTCGACTCGCAGCAGTACCTGGTGACGGTCGATCATCTGATCCCAACCGGGTGCACCGAGTGCTCCCTCGACATCTGGAGTGACAATGCCTGGGTACCTCTCACCGGCAAGGCGATCCGTCCGCGCAGCAGCGAAGTGGCCGCCGTGGCTATCGCCTTGACCGAGAGGCTTTCGCCGGAATCAACAGCGTGGTCGACGGCCGACCAGGTCGAGCTTGCACAGCAGGTCTACTTCATCGGCTTCCCTTTCGGTCTGAGAACAGCCGAGACCACCGGTGCGCAGATCTCCGAGATTCCGTTCGTCAAGGCAGGGATCCTCTCCGCCATCGACAGCCGTAATCCCAAGGCGGTCATCCTCTACGTCGACGGCCACAACAACCCCGGGTTCTCGGGTGGGCCGGTCGTCTTCTATCCCGAGGGCGAGTCGGAGCCCAGCATTGCAGGAGTCCTCATCGGCTACCGCTGGGACGCCCTGCCGGTGGTCAAGAGAGAGGACCTGCGAGACCCGAGCGCCGAGACGTTCAAGGATCTCTACACCCGTGGGAACTCCGGAATCGTCGTCGCCTTCAGCATCGAGCACGTCGTCGATGCGATCCGCGAGGACATCTCGCCAGAACCCTGACTCCGTGACACCGCGCATCCTCGATGCGGATCGCACCGGACGGTGGAGCATTCGGCCGGCAGAGGCGCCGGCCGCTTCGAAACTCTGCCGCTCCGAGACGTTGCACGGTCCCGATACCGCCAGTTGGACCCGTACATTGCAGTAGCTGGCGGAAGTGCTACCATGCGGGCGCGCTAGGCCTCTGCGTTCCCGTCCCAGCGGTAGCCCACCTCGACTCGGGCGCCTGGGTCATCCGAGAGCACAGCCAAGTCCCTGGAAGTCGTGCCGCGACGCGATGATGCGGCGGTAACGATCGATTCCGAGGCCTGCCTCGTCGAAAAACGAACCGACAAGAACACACCTATCAAGGGGTTACTACCATGTTTCGCAAATCAACTTCTCGCCTCGCATTCTCGGGCCTCGCACTGGCCATCCTTGCCACTTCAGCCTGTTGGGCCCAGGACGAGGGGACCGCCGTGATCGAGAGCGGCAGCACCGTTGCCATCGAATACACCCTGAAAATAGACGACGGTACGACGGTCGACAGCAATGTCGATGGGGATCCTCTCACCTTCACACAGGGTACCGGTGAGATCTTGCCAGCCCTCGAGGAAGCGCTTCTCGGGGCCAAAGTCGGCGACACCAAACAGGTCCAACTGACCGCCGATCAAGGCTACGGACCGGTCAACCCGGCGGCCTTCCAGGAAGTCGACATGGACAAGCTACCCGAAGATGCACGGACGGCCGGCACCATGCTGATGGCCGCCGGACCCGATGGGCAGCAGCATCCCGTCCGCGTTCACGAGGTCAAGGAAGACACTCTCATTCTGGACTTCAATCATCCGCTGGCCGGGCAAGCGCTGAGTTTCGATATCAAGATCCTCTCCGTCGAGTAGCACCGCCAGATCGGCGCGGCAGAGCACAGGGCCTTCCCCATCCACTCCCGCCAACCTCCACCATGGGTGCAACTCGTGGGCGGATCGGGTAGGCTTCTCGCCAACATTTCGCACGAAAGTACAGTCAACGCTGTCCGCCGGCCGTGTCGGTTGGCGGTCGGCCCACGCTCTGTAAAGGAGGCAAAGGATGAGATTTCTGAACCTGGCAACCGCATTGTTGGTGATCGTTGGCCTGGCCGCTTGCGCCGCGGCACCACAAGAATCACAGCAGAGTCCCGAGATCGCTGCGAAGTCCAAAGTCTGGATCGATGCCCTCAACGCGGGTGACATCGAAGGCGTAGTGGCCACGTATTCGGCTGATGCCCGCATCCTGCCGCCGAACGCGGAGCTCGCCACAGGTCACGACGCCGTTCGCGCGATCTTCGGTGGAATGATCGACGCCGGCATCGGAGGCAGTATCGAGACCATCGAGATCAGTGCTGCCGCCGACATCGGCTATCACGTGGGCACCTTCACCCTGGTGACAGAGGACGGCACGACTGTCGATCAAGGCAAATTCATCGAGACCTGGAGGCAGATCGACGGCGAATGGAAGATCAGCAACGACCAGTTCAACAGCGACCTGCCGACAATGGCGTCAGGTGGCACGACCCTGGCCATCACGCATGAGGTGGAAGACGCTGATCGCTGGCTGGCAGCCTGGCAGAGCGAAAGTGGCCGCCATGAGTTGTTCGCAGAGCATGGCGCATCCAGTGTACGAGTCTTTCAAAGCCCAGAGAATCCCAATTTGACCGGGCTGCTGATCGACGTCGAGGATATGGAAGCGTTTCAGGCCCTCCTTGCTTCCGACGCCGGTATGAATGCCAAAGCCGAAGACGGTGTCAAGGACGCGACGATGAGCGTCCTTGCGGAGATCAGATAGTCCCTCGAGACCCGCGTCGGGCCTCGGCACCGTGGCGAGATCGGTGGCGAGCCCGATGCTAGACTCGGTCGCAATGCCGACACTCGTTGAGCAGCCTCGGTTCGAAGTGAACTACGACGCTCGAGCGGGCAAGTACACCGCGATGCTGAGCCTGGAAGGGGCGGTGACGTTCCGTGAAGCTTCCGAGCTGCGGCGCCGGCTACTCGAGGCCATCGAGGCCCACCCGGATCGCAATCTGGTCGTGGAGCTCAGCAAGGTGGACCGGTTCGACACGGCCGCCATGGCGGTGCTGCTCGAGGGCCTGATACTGACTCACGAGCAGGGTCCCGAGATCTTTCTGGTCGGAGCCAATGACGCGGTGACCAAGGTCTTTCGACTCGCCGGCTTCGAGGAAGCCCTGCTGCGCTGCTTCGGCTGCATGGACGATGTCCATCGACAGATCAACCGCTGAAGATGTTGACCCGAATCCTGACCTGGTCCGGTTCCAGTGTGTTGACGGTACTTCACGACGCTGGCCGCCTGTGGCAGGTCGCTTCGACGGCCCTGGTGCGTACCATCATGGTGCCGTTGCGCGGTGGGCGACTGCGCGTCAATGCCACAGCGTCGCAAGTCATCGCGGCCGGGAACAATTCCCTGGCTCTCGTGGCGCTGATCTCCCTGCTCATCGGCATGATCCTGGCACTCCAGACGGCCTACCAGCTGCGCCAACTGGGCGTGACGAGCCTGGTGGCCGATCTGGTGGCGATCTCCATGACCCGAGAGCTCGCTCCGCTGATCACCGCGATCCTGGTGGCCGGCCGTGTGGGCTCGGCCATTACGGCGGAGTTGGGCACCATGAAGATCTCGCAGGAGATCGATGCGTTGACCGTGATGGGGATCGATCCGATCAGCCTGGTAGTGGTCCCGAGGATCATCAGCTTGGTGGTGGCCGTGCCGGCACTGACCGTGTTCAGTGGCCTCCTGGGGATCCTGGGCGGTTGCGGTGTCGGGGTCTTCATCCTCGGGCTCGGCGCCCAGGGCTATCTGACGGACAGCATCTCGGCGCTGGTACAGCAAGATGTCTGGGGCGGCGTGATCAAGGCCCTGGTCTTCGGCCTCATCATCGGCGCCGTCTCCTGCCAGCAGGGGCTCGACACCGAAGGCGGCGCCGACGAGGTCGGCCGCTCCACGACGCGCGCGGTGGTGCGATCCATCGTTCTCATCATCGCCGCGGATCTCTTCGTAACGGCTCTCCTCTATCTGCGAGGTCAGACTTGAGCCTGGCGCAACCCATCATCGAGGCCCGCGGGCTGCACAAGAGCTTCGGGGACAAAATCGTGCTGGACGGTATCGATCTCGAAATCGAGACCGGCGAGACGCTCATCATCCTGGGGGCCAGCGGCAGCGGCAAGAGCACCCTCTTGCGTTGCCTGATCGGCCTGGAAGAGCCCGATGAAGGACAGGTGATCGTGGCGGGTACCGACCTGTTTCGGGCCAAGCGCCAGGAGCTGGCTCGGCTACGTCAGTCGATGGGCGTGGCCTTCCAGGCAGGGGCTCTTTTCACCTCGATGACCGTGGGCGAGAACATCGATCTGCCGCTGGAGGAGCTGACCGACCTGCCGAAGTCGACCCGCCAGCTCATTGTCCGGATCAAGTTGGCGCTGGTCGGCCTGGAAGGGACCGCCGATCTGTATCCGTCCGAGCTCTCGGGTGGCATGCGCAAACGGGTCGCCTTCGCTCGTGCGATGGCCCTCGACCCCCACATCCTGTTCGCCGACGAGCCCTCGGCGGGCCTCGACCCCATCACCTCGGCGGGACTCGACCAATTGCTGATTCGTTTGCGAGAGGTGTTCGACGTCACTCTGATCGTCGTGACCCATGAGCTCGAGAGCGCCTTCGCCGTTGGCGAGCGCATCGCGCTGATCGACCGGGGGCGCATCCTGGCGATCGGCACACCGGACGAAGTGAAGGCCTCGACGAACGATGTCGTCAGGCGCTTCCTCGACCGCGAAACAGAGATTGCCGCCGAGCACGGCGAACGCTATCGACAATGGATTACAGGCCAATGAAAGATACGAGCACCATTCGCGCCGGATTGTTTGTGATGATCGCCCTGGGAGTTCTCGTGATCGGCTCCCTGTGGGTCGCCGGGTTTCATCCGGGAGGGGCCGAGAAGGCGAGCTACGAGGTCCTCATGAAGAGCTCCGGTGGACTGCGCCAGGGAGATCCGGTTCGGGTTGCCGGAATGGAGGTCGGCCGGGTTCAGGCAGTCGACTTGCGACCCGGCGTGGAGTGGCCGGTTCTGTTCCGGATCGGTCTCGACGCCAAGATCCTGATCACCGAAGTCGCCGCGGCGAGATTGACGACCGACGGCCTACTCGGCAACCCGTATCTCGAGATCGATCCAGGCCCGGCCGATGAGCCCCCGCTGGCCCCCGGCACGCCGATCGTCGGTCTCGAGGTCGTCAGCACCGCCGATGCCATGAGCGGCATCGGTCAGTTGTCGGATCGGGCCGGCGTGGCTCTCGACGAGGTGACGATACTCCTACAGAGCCTTTCCGCACGCACGGGACCGCTTCTGGAGCGTTTTGAGCTCCTGATGTCCGACCAGAATCTCGCCTCGATCAGCGAGAGCCTCACAGCCATGCGCGACACGATGCAGGAGGCCGGCCCGCGGCTGACCTCGCTGATGACGCGCCTCGACGAGCTGGCTATCGAACTGGAGACCGGGGTGGCAGGAATCCCGGATCTGACCGACGACCTGCAAGGGCTGGTGGGCGATCTTCGGACCGCTCTAGGCCCGGACGGCGAGCGATTGTCTTCGCTCCTGGACTCCGCCGGAGACAGCGTCAGCTCGATGGAGATGAACAAGGGAGAGCTCGAAGCCATGGTGCGCGACCTACGGCTGGCAACAGCCAATCTCAAGGCGTTCACGGAGTCGATCAAGGAGCGGCCATCGGCCCTGGTGCGTAAGTCGAAGGGGCCGGACCGCAAACCCGGGGAAGGAGTGGATCGATGAGGCCACCGAAACGGATTCAGCTGCTCCTGGTCGGCTCGCTGGCCGTCTCTCTTCTCGGGGCTTGCAGCTCGGCTCCGACCACCCATTACTACGTCCTGGCACCCACGAGACCGGCACCCGAGATGGCAGCGCCCACAAGCGGCTCGGCGGGTCTCACGATCGGTGTCGAGCCCTTTACCGTCGATCCCCCGTACGATCGAGACCAGTTGGTCTATCGACTCGGGGTCGAC
>JAUWSP010000471.1 GCA_030610025.1 Acidobacteriota bacterium
GGCTCGGCCTCGATAAGCCCCAATCGGATGATGTTCGTGTAGAGCTTGCAGTGACCCAGGTTCCGCAGGGTGCCGCGGAACATGGTGGTCACCTGTTCCTTGTCGAAGCCATAGATATCCAGGTAGGAGACCGAGTCACGGTTGGGATAGCCCTCGTAGGTACCTACACCCGGGATCTCGACGATCGCTGGGTCCGCGAACAGGTCATCGGGCGTAATCTCGAGCAGCTGGCCATCCCTGATGTACCGAGCGGAGTTCCGCGCCGCTACCAACACGCCTCTCGGGCTCCACGAGAACTTGTAGCCGAACGGATTGTCGTTGGCTTCTGGAGCCGGCAGCCCGCCGCACCAGGAGGAGAATCCCACCAGCGTGCCACTCTGGCTCTGCTCGTTGTGGATCACCCGCATGGCACTCATGTGATCGATGCCCGGATCGACGCCCATCTCGTTGAGCAGCAGAAGATCCTTGTCGCGGGCCTCGTCGTCGAGCGCCATCATCTCCGGCCCGACGTACGAGGTGGTGACCATGTGTTTGCCGAGGTCGAGGCAGGCCCGAGCGACCACAGGGTGCATCGGGGCAGGTAGCAGGCTGACCGCGAGGTCGGACTCTGCCACGAAGTCTCTCAAGGCCTGTTCGTCGTCCGCCAGCACCTGGGTGGCGCGGCCGTTTGGATGACCCTCCACCAGGGCTTCGGCCTTGGAGACGGTTCGCGAAGCAACCGTCACGCCGAAACCGTGATCGAGCAGATAACGCACCAACGGCCTGGAGACCAGGCCGGCTCCGAACACCACTACATTCTTCATGGGGTTCCTCCTTCGTATTGATCGAGATATTCCTGCAAGTAATCGTAGTCTGGAGTCAGGCTGCCGCGGTGCGCGATCACGGCCCGCTTGATGGCAGGTGGCAGATCGAGGTCTTCATAGGAAACGCTGTAGTCGGCGCTAGCCACGGCCTTGATATAGGGCAGCAAGGCTTTGCCGAACTCCTGCGAGGACTCGACAGGCAGCTCGCACGGCAGGTTGTCCACGGCCAGGACGACGGGTCCATGGCCCTCGACCCCGAGCTCGATTCGGTCCTCGTCGGGTAGGTAGACATAGACCGGATCTCCAGAATCAGTGGCTTCGAGCGAGCACTCGATGGCACCCTCGACATCGATACTGATGTCGCCGATCACTCGCAACCGCGGTGTCTTGCCTGCCCCGAAGAGACCGTGCAGCAGCTCGCGGGTGACTAGCCGTGGATATTGTGGGGTCCAGTAGATGCAATTCACCAGGACTGTCAGATAGGGCACATAGCGGGCGAAGTCGCCGCGGTAGAGCTCGGGGTGGTTGTAGTACTCCTGCAGCTCGAACGATCCAGCAGGGTCGACAGGCTTGGCCATGTGCTCTTCGGCAAAGACCACTTTGAACAGCCCCGGGGTGTCCTGGTCGAGCCCCATCAGTTCCTTCGGCTCGATCTGACGGTGGGGCAGCAGATCCAGGATCTCCTGAGCGCCCTTCGACACATGACCGTATCCGGCGAAGCCGAACACCATGGGCGTCAATTCGGCCGGAAGGGCTGTCTCGGCCAGTGTCTCGCCGGCTTGGCGGATCGCGGCCTTGGCAGCCTCCAGATTCGGATAGTCCTTCGCTTGGCGGATCTCGGCAAAGGGGGTGTCGTAGCCCTCGACGCGCAACCGCTGACCGAGAGCCCACAGGGTGTCGATCATGCCGGCCAGACCGGCGTATCGGCCGAAGAAGATCAGCCGGCGTCCCTCGTCATCCTCGATCCGCTCATAGTCGATCAGTGTGCTCTCGAGATCGAGCAATCGCTGCAGCATCCCCATGTTGTAGGGCTGGCCCTTGATGACATGGGCGAAGTAGAGGTAGGTCCGTTTGGGCTGGAGCAGCTCGGTAGGGATCTCCTTGACCGCGAAGAGTACCGGGGTGTCGGGAACATCGGGGACGATCGTCGCACCCACGTTCTGGTACAGCTCCTCGGGGAAAGCCCGAATGTCCGATGCCTGGACCACGACCTGGACTCCGTTGGAGGTCAGGCTCGCCACCTGGTCGGGTGAGAGAGGCACTCGGGCCTCCCAGATGTTCTTGTCTTCCTTGCGAATTCCGATTTTCACGACGCCTCCTCGTTGCCCGTAACCTGCGGTGTATGGCAGATCGATTTCAGCTTGTCAACATCCTTCCGGGCGGGCATGGATCGTAGGAAACGATGGCTGCCTCCGAGTCTGAGAAGCTGGTCTCGAAGGGCCCTGGGACACGGCTGCGGCCTATCTCAGCATGGTATTGAACAACAGCTTGAAGGTGCCGTGAGTCTGGGCTCGATGCTGGGCCGGGAACCCGATCAGCAGGACCTCGCCCTCACCGTATTGTGCGGAGACCATGGCCGCCTTCTTGGTCAGGTGCTCCTCGCCGATGAGCCAGCCGCTCTGCAGGAGGTCGCGATCGGCGTAGCGGGCGACGACCTCGTAGCGGTCATTGCCTCGCGAGGGCTTGATCTCGAAAGCAGGACTGTTCCAGAACAAGACGAGCCCGTCAGAGGGCATTCCGTAGGCCAGTGGATTGGAATTGTCGAACTTGGCCTCGAGCGTCGAGCCCGGGCAGTAGAAATCCTTCGAGTCCAGCTTCTCCAGGGCATTGCGGATCTCGAGATCGAACTTCTCGATGGCGAACTCGGTAGCCTCGCCGAGCGTCACGAGCATCCCTCCGTTCTCCACGAACGTCCGGAGCGCCTTGATGCCATCCTCGTCGATTCCCGCCATGTATTCAGGCGGGAAGTTCGGCGTAGGCCAATAGGGGTTCGGATCCTCCTCTTCTTCTCCCGTGATCATGGCGGTCGAGTCGTCGGGTAGGACGATCACGTCATAGCTGGCCCCCAGATTGCCCTTGTTGATCTCCTCGGGCTTCAGCGATGCGTAGGGGAAGGCGAACTGCTCGAGAAGGAACCGGGTCCAGCCTTCGTCCATGTTGCCGCCCCGGTAACGGTGGTACATGCCGACCCGCATCCGCTTCACATCGTGGAGTCCCGTATCCGGTTCGGTCGCGACAGCCGTGAACTCGACCCCCGTCGACTCGGCCACATCATCGAGGGCCTCTTCCGAGCTGCCGCTCAAGACGAAGTCCCCCCGTCGAAGCCCGGCAACAGGCTCATCGACCCGGCGGACTGTCACACCTCGATCGAGAAGCAGATTGACGGCCTTGAAGCTGGCGTTCATTCTGCCGTCGAGAGCGAGTAGCGAGGTTGCTGCAGGCACGGTGCCGAGCATCGGCTCTGGCTCTGTCAGCGTCCGGAGACCGGGCA
>JAUWSP010000353.1 GCA_030610025.1 Acidobacteriota bacterium
AATGGCCCCGCTCTTGCTCTATCTTACACCTCTCTTCCATCTGGAGCCATTGACGATGAGGGTCGTGGCCGGGCTGACCATTGTCCAGGGTCTCACGGCCTGCATTTCTGGAGCCCTGACCCACCGGAAGTTCCAGTTCGTGTCGGATCGGCTGGTGCTTTCGATGGGGAGCAGTATCTTCGTGGCCGCGTTGATCGGTGGTGCTGCGGCGAAGTTTGTTCCCAATGAAGTACTGCTGGCTATCTTCGGTAGCTTGGCCCTGGTTGCCGCTGTCCTGATGCTCCTTCCGGTGGCGGCGGAAGCGGAACAGCCGGATGTTCAATCTTTGACATTCAGCAGATCCAGGTCCGTCACCGTTGCCTCTGGGGTGGGTGTCCTTGGGGGGATGGTGGGCCAGGGCGGATCGTTCATCCTCATTCCGCTGATGACCTCGTTCGTGCGGATTCCGACGCGCATCGCCATCGGGAGCAATCTGGCGATCGTCCTTCTCTCTACGACAGCCGCCTTCCTGGGGAAAGCCCTGACCGGCCAGATCGAGTGGCTGTTGGCCCTGCCGTTGGTCTTGACGGTCCCCGTGGCTGCGCACATCGGAGGGCGCATCAGCCGCAGAGTGCCCGTTGCCGCCCTGAGGCGAATCCTGGGACTGCTCATCGGAGCTGCGGCAATCCGAATCTGGATCTCCGTGCTCACATAGAACCGGGTTGCTCCACCGCGACCTCCTTGGTGGCACCCCCGAGCAGCAGTGCCTTGAGATCCTCGAGGATCCTGTAGAGGGCTGGCACCAGGATCAGGGTGATGGCAGTGGCGAAGACGATGCCGTAGCCTAGGCTGACCGCCATCGGAATCAGGAACTTAGCCTGCATGCTGGTCTCGAAGATCATCGGAGAGAGGCCGAGAAACGTCGTGGCGGTAGTGAGCATGATCGGCCGAAAGCGGCGCAGGCCGCCATTGCGGATGGCATCGTCGATCGAGCTGCCCTGGGCTCGTAGGCGATTGATGAGATCGATCAGGATCAGCGAGTCGTTGACCACCACACCGGTCAGGGCAATCATGCCCATCACCGACAAGAGGGTCAGATTGAGTCCCATGATCATGTGTCCCGCGACCGCGCCGACCAGGCCGAATGGAATCGCCGACATGATGATCAGGGGCTGCGAATAGGACTTGAACGGGATCGCCAGGATGGCGAAGATCGCGATCTGCGCGACCAGGAAGTTGCGGGCCATACTGCTCATGGCGTCGCCTTGCTCACGCTGCTCGCCTTCGAAATCGTAGGTCAAGCCGGGATATTCGCGAGCCAGGACTGGCAAGACCTCGCTGCGCAGGTCCGCGTTGATCTCGTTGGCATTGGCTACAGCCTCGTCGACATCGGAAGAGACCGTCACGACCCGTCGCCGATCGGTTCGGTTGATGACCGCGTAGCCTCGGCCCTCCTCGATGCTCGCCACCGTTGCGAAAGGCACTTCGCTGCCGTCGGGGAGTCGAATCCGCGTCCTCTCGATGTCACCCATCGAGCGCCTCTCGGCCTCGGGGTAGCGCACCATGACCCGGATGTCATCGCGCCCGCGCTGCACACGCTGGACCTCCTGGCCATAGAAACCGGCGCGAACCTGTCGCGCGAGATCGGACAGGGTGAGACCGACGGCACGCCCTTCCGCAGTCAGGGTCAGCTTGAGCTCCTTCTTGCCGGGGAGAAAGGAGTCGGCGACATCTTTCGTGCCCGGATACTCGGCGATGATCAGCTTGAGCCGGTCCACCGCCATGAGCAGGGTGTCGAAGTCGCGGTGGGCGAGTAGGACGCTGACCGGATCTCCGGCTGAGAACAGGTTGGCCTGAAAGGTCAGGGACACCACCCCGGGCACCTCGCCGACGAGGTCTCGCCATCGGCTCAAGAGCACCGCCGAGCTGATGTCACGGTCCTCGGACCCCAGCAGCTCGATGTTGACCTCGCCGAGGTGGGAGGAATTGCCCTCGGTCGATTTCTGGGCCATGGGTCCTCCGCCACCGGCCCTGGGCTGGTCACCGATGGTTGTAGACATGTGCCGGATGACCGATGGGGCGCCTTCGGGATGGCCTTCATCATGCTGCTGGGCAATCTGCTCGGCGGCCATCTCGACCCGCTCCAGCACCTTCGCTGTCTGCTCTGCAGGAGTCCCTTGGGGCATGGTCAGGAAAGCCACCATGTTGTCGGCATCGACCTTGGGCATGAAACTGAATTTGAGATAGCCGCCGCCTACCAGAGCGCCGGCCAGCAAGAGCAGGACCAAGGCCCCTGCCACCGTCAGATAGCGCCACTCCAGAGTGAAATCGAGAGTCTTCCGATAGGGTCCGTCGATGAACCTCTGGAGCCATTCCTGGACCCGGCTCTGGACGCCCTCGATGAGCTCGATGAGCGGCCGAATGAGGCGATGAGATCGCCAGCTCTTGCCGGACAGATGAGCCGGCAGGATGAGCAGGGCTTCAACCAGCGACATCAGCAGAACCGCGATCACGACGATCGGTATCTGGCGCATGACCTTGCCCATGTTGCCAGCGACATAGAGCAGCGGTGCGAAGGCGGCGATCGAGGTGAGGATTGCGAAGGTCACCGGTACCGCCATCTCGCGCACTCCGCGAATGGCCGCATCCAGGGGCTTCGCTCCCCGTTGCAGTTGTTCGTAGATGTTCTCGCCCACCACGATGGCATCGTCGACGACGATGCCGAGGACGATGATGAAGGCAAATAGCGAGATCATGTTGATGGTGACGCCGAAGTAGGGCATCAGCCACATGCCGCCGAGGAAAGAGATGGGAATTCCCATCGTGGTCCAGAAGGCGAGGCGCAGGTTCAGAAATAGGGTCAGGCAGAGGAAGACCAGCAAGAGGCCGAGGCGGGCGTTGCGTAGCAGCAGGCCGATACGTTGCCGCAGGATGATGGAGTCATCATCCCAGGTATCGGCAGAGACTCCGGCTGGGAGGTCCGCCTCGAGATCGCGAACATAGCTCTTGGTCGTGTCGGCAGTCTGAAGTGCGCCTTCGGCGCCTACCCGAAAGACCTGGATCTGGACGCCCCGCTTGCCGTCGAAGCGGGTCGCCGTGTCGGTGTCTTCGAAGCCGTCGACGACAGTGGCGACATCGGACAGGCGGACCTGGGTACCATCCGGCCTGGTGACCACCACGATGTCCTCGAACTCCGAGCCACGGTACATCTGCCCCTTGGTGCGCAGCAGAATCTCGCCGCCGCTGGTCTTGACGGCACCACCTGGAAGATCGAGGGAGGACATGGCAACGGCGTTCGAAACCTGCTGGAAGCTGAGGCCGTACCGGCGCAGGGCGCCCTCTGAGATCTCGATGGAGATCTCGTAATTGCGTACGCCCGAGATCTCCACCTGCGAGATGCCGTCCATTGCGGTCAACTCGTCACGAACCCGCTCGGCCAGGGCCTTCAGGGTCTTCTCGGAGGCGTCTCCAAACAGCACGACTGTAATCACCCGTCTTCGCGTCTCGGCTTCGGCGACGACCGGTTTTTCGGTCTCGACGGGGAAGGTCTCGATCCGATCGACCGCCGCTTTGATGTCGTCGAGCACCTTGCGACCGTCGGCATCCTCTTCGAGCTCGACTGTGACCAGTCCCAGGTTCTCCTGGGCCGTCGATCGGATCCGCTTGATGCCCTCGATCGAGGCGATCGCCTCCTCGACTCGAACACAGACTCCTTCCTCGGCCTCTGCCGGCGACGCGCCGCGATAGGGAACCCAGATCGTGACGATGCCGGTGTCGAGCTCGGGAAAAGTCTCGACGACCACGTTGGCGAGTGACAGACCACCCGCTATAAGGATGAAGAGCATCAAGATGTTGGCTGCCACATGGTTGGCAGCGAACCAGGCTAGCGGACCCTTGCGGTCCTCCTTCATGCTGCACCCCCCTCGGCTTCGCCGGTCGCCGGAGTGGCATCGATGAGATCGTCGTTGGCCACACGAACGGTCATGCCGTCGGTGACGGCATCGAGGGTGCTGACGATCACCAGGTCGCCCTGGGCGAGGCCCGAGGCCACCAGGGTCTGCTGCCGGTCGGACCGCAGGATCTCGATCTCTCGAACCCGCAGCTTTCCATCTTCGATGACCCAGACCCCTCCACCCTCACGAA
>JAUWSP010000454.1 GCA_030610025.1 Acidobacteriota bacterium
CTCAATCCTGGACACTCGGAATTCTCACGTTGCCTCAGGGCAAACGCTCGATGGGCAATCGCCACATGGCGAAGGAACCACCAACAGCGGCCGGTACGCCACCGGAAGTGAAGGGTGTCTCCATGTCGAGTGCCAGCATCTGCACCTCATAAGCACCAATGGCGGCATTCTTGTTCACGAGTTTCAACTCTGAGAGGACTTTCATGTAGCCGAAGGGCTCTCCAGTGTCCATGTCAGTGAGAAACCTCCACTGAGTCATGACGAAGCGGTGTCCACCGACGAACTTCCAGGTGCCCTGTCCGATACCCACCGCAGCCATGAATTCCCCCTGGTCCAGGATCAGGTACATTACCGAGGCCCCGGAGCTGGTGACAACGGTGCCGGAGGTTGAAAACGTGTCCAGCTCTGGGAGATACACGTCCTCCTCGTTTCCCAGAATAACGTTCGGAGGAACGGTGACGATCGAGCTCCAGGTTCCGTTCATCTTCTTCGGGGTAGCCTTGCCCTGGGACTGTCCGGCAACAAGGACAGAGGACCCTGCGATGAGACAGATGATTGTCAGAATCACTGCGACACGCGACATGCCAACTCTGTTCATTGCATACCTCCTTCAAGAAAAAGGTTGGTAGGGGTTTCCACCCTTCGGTAGCCCGGCGGTCTTGTCTGGGGTCAGGCGAGGACCCGTGGCTTTGTGTGCTCAGCCTTTCGGCTGGCGTACCCTTGTCGAGGCAACTAGACCTCTATCACGGCTGGCAACAAGGTGCACCACCCGGACGGGTGGTTATAGCTAGTCAGCTATGGGACAGGAGCTCCTGATACAAGGCTCCAGGACACTTGGGCTCACAGAAGCCCCTGTTCCTCGTACCAGGTGGCGGTTCTCCGAAGGCCTTCCTCGAGGTCTACTTTCGGACTGAATCCCAGCACCTCCTGGGCCTTCTCGATGCTGAAGGCTCGGGTCTTCCGGAAGAAGTCGACACGCCGTCGGTACAGTGGGGGATTGATCCCCAGAGGTCTGCAGACGAGCTCACAGAGGGCGCCAGCGACATAGACCGGAGTGGAGGGGATGCGGAGCGACGAGATCTCGACTCCCAGGGTTTCCGCAATGGTCTGAGTGATCGAGTTGAGAGAGTGCGGCCGATCACCCGTGAGGATGAAGACCTCGCCAACGGCCTTGTTCGACATTCCGCACAGCAGGACTCCATCGACCAGATCTTCGACGAAGATCATCTGGTAGAGAACCTTGCCCGACCCGATCATGCGGAAAACTCCCGAATTGACCGACTTGAACAACTTCAGAAACCTCAAGTCATCCGGACCGTAGATTCCAGCCGGCCGAAAGATAACGACCGGGAGCCCGTGCTGTTCGCCGAAATCGCTCGCCATCTTCTCGGCCTCGGCCTTGGTTTCCTGGTACCTGTCGCCGGGATCGAACGGGGATTCCTCCGTTCCCGGAGGATCGTTGATCGCTCCGTGTACCCCGACGGAGCTGCAATGGACGAATCGTTGAACGCCCGCCTCGTGAGACACCTCCAGCAAATCCTGTGTACCCTGGACATTGGTCCGCCACATGTCGTCCCGAGTCAGGTGTTCGGTGCGAAAGCTGGCGGCTATGTGATAGACGATGTCCACCCCCGATACGGCCGATCGAAGGCTGTCTCGATCCATGAGATCGCCAACGGAGAGCTCCATTCCCAGGTCCTCGAGAGGTGCCGATTTCGAATCTCTTCTGACCAGTACGCGAACGTCGCAGTCGCCATTGTCGACGAGCCTTCGTGCCAGGTGGCCTCCGAGGAATCCCGTGGCACCGGTAACGAGAACCGCGGGTCTCATGCGTGCACTTGATTGCGTCACAGGGTGTTCAGTATAGATTACGGCATGAAAGCTTAGAATGGAGCTTCGAGGGTCAAACCCATCATGAGCAAACCAGGTACCAAGAGCAAGGGGAAATCTCACTCTCCACATCTCGACGAGTTGGATGACGTCGATGCACTTTTCTATCTCAGCGAAGAAGAGCCGGGCCCCAAACAAAGCTCTCGAAGGTCCGGAAAAGCCGGTCGAACCGTGCGGCAGGAGCCACCGAAGATCGTGGCACTGGTGTCGCGAAAAGGAGGCACCGGCAAGACCAGCCTCGCGATGAATCTTGCCGAGGTGCTGAGCACCAGGCGCCGGCGAGTCGTGGTCGTCGATCTGGACAGAGGAGCCGATGCGGCGAAATGGCAGGGCCGGGGCGGGGAGCTGTCCTTTGCCGTAATGCGAGTCGACAGCAGAGGTGGTGAGCGGGAGCTGAAGAAGAGCCTCGACGAGGCGGCCGCCGAGGCCGATCTCCTGATCCTGGATACACCGCCGGCCAACGCGCGGGTGATGAGTCGGGCGGTTCAGGCCGCGGATCTCGTGCTCATTCCGACCGGCCCTTCAACACTCGACGTGGTGGCCACCGTGGAGGTGGTGAATGAGTCGTTGGAGATTCTCGGTGGTGATGAGCAAGACCATCCGCGCGTCGTTCTGGTACCGAGTCGCCTGATCTCGGGAACGCGGCTGGCCAAAGAGCTGCCCCGGCAACTCGAGAAGCTCTCGCTGCCTATCGCGCCTGGAATCTGCCAGCGGGTGGAGGTTGCGGCGGCGGGCTCCGAAGGCCGGGCAGTCAGGCCCAAGAGCCAGGCCGGTCTCGAGTTCTCGAAGCTGGCTCGTTTCGTGTTGCGCAATCTACGCCAGACCTGAGGTGGGCTCGAGGCAATGTCGCTGGCTCTCGCGGGACTCTTGCTGCTGTCAGCTTTGGACCCTGCGCAGGAGAGCCCCGCCTCCGTTTCATTCCTCGTAGTCTCCGAGAGCTCGAGCTGGGAGCCCTCGATCAACAACTCCGGCGAGATTGTCTATCTGGCCTTGGATGAGGCAGGCAACCCGAATGTCTTCTCGACTCGACGCGGTCAGGTAACCCGATCGACGACCGGCCATCTTCGCTTTCCCGAGCTGAACGAGGAAGGCGAGATCGTCTATGCGGATCGGGTAGCCCCCTCCACGGAGTTTCAGGTCTGGTCCAACGTCAGGGGGCTGATCACGGTGCAGCCTCCTGCAAACACGCCGTCCATCAGCGATAGTGGCGAGATCTGTTTTGTGAGAAGTGGGTCCAGGCGGGTGGAGCTGCATACCGACCGAAGGGGTCGAGTCCTCGATCTGGGAGACTCCGTTGGAACGACCTGTGACCTCAACTCGCAGGGCGAGGTCGTCTACCGGAGCGTCGACGACGAGGGCAACTTCCAGATCTTCTCTTCGACGCGGCAACAGCTCACAGACGAGCAGGAGGTTCTGCTGGGCTCACCCAGTGTGAACAACCACGGACAGGTTGTGTGGGTTCAGTCCGGCGAGCTCTTTTCGTTGGAGGATGGGCAGATCAC
>JAUWSP010000431.1 GCA_030610025.1 Acidobacteriota bacterium
TAGGTCTTGGTCACGGTCATGGGAAGACTCCGGGCCTCTCGGGCCAGGATGAAAAGTTATCCGGCTACAGGTTCTTGACGAAAGAGCGCAACGGAGCGGGCTCGAAGCCCAGGCTGTCGAAAAAGCTGACGATCTCCGTCATGGTCTCATCGACCAGGGTTCTCACGCTCGACGCACCCCTGTTCTGGAAGTGGCTCAGCATTCTCTCAGCGAGTCGCCTACCGATGGCCTGCCCGCGAAGCTCCGGATCGACACCCATCACTTCGATCCAGCCCGTCGGTTCTTCGAGGCCGAACTCCCCGGATCGCACCTCTCCGAGCATGAACCCTGCGAGCTTGCCGTCGATCTCGGCTACCACCAGGGCTTCAGGGTCCCGACGCAGGTAGTAGGCGATCCGTCGCTCCCACACCTCGGGCCGGTACTCTCCCCCGATCTTCTCATCGAGAGCCGTGATGCCACCGATGTCGGTGTCTTCCAATTGGCGAATCCGCACTGCCGTCTCTGACTCTGTCATGAGTAACGCACTCTCCTGATTGGGACCAGAAACCCGAATTGAGGTCTTTGAAACCGCCACGATTCTAGCCGCTTGCCAGAGGCTGCGCAAACCCCTCGGAGCGGTCCGACTCGATCACTACCCGACAATCGGTGCCTTCGAACAGGCATTGTCAAGGCTGGCGAAGTTGGACACAATCCGGGCCACGGCCCAGGTAGGATCTCAGGGCGCCGGCCTGACGCATCAAAACATGGAACCCAGAGGCGGACCCTCCGTGCCCGACAAGCTCTCCTCCATCGAGGAATCCGACAGGCGAGGCCTCCTCACCCTTCACCTGGCCTTACTGGCGGTTCAGGCCAGCTTCAGCGGCCTTCACGTTGTCGGCAAGATGGTCCTGGAAGATGTCCCTCCCCTGGCTCTCGCTTGCCTCCGAGTACTCTTCGCCACACCGGTCCTGCTGCTCTTCGCGGCCCGACGGGGCGCCAAGGTACCCGAACTGCGCTGGCTGCCCAAGCTGGCTCTGCTGGGTTTCCTGGGTGTCTTCCTCAACCAGGTCCTGTTCATCGTCGGACTGAGCTACACCACACCAACCAACGCGGCCATTCTCATGACGTCGGTTCCGGCCTTCGCGGTGGGTGTCGCAGCTCTCCTGGGTCTCGAGCGCATCGGTCCCTACCGCCTGGCGGGGGTAATTCTGGCGATCTGCGGCGCCCTGGTGATTCTCGACCCGGCACGATTCTCTCTAGGCGAGAGCACCCTGTTCGGCAATCTGCTGATCTTGCTCAACTGCCTCAGCTTCGCCTCTTTTCTCGTGCTGCAACGCCCGATCCTGCGCCATCTCCCCTGGCAGACCGTCATAGCCGGCGCCTTCGCGTTCGGCAGTCTCGGGGTTCTGGCCGTCGGAGGTACCACCCTGGGACAGCTCTCAGCCCACAGTCTGCCCGCTACTACCTGGTTGGGTATTCTCTACATCATGGTTTTCCCGACCGCCTTGAGCTACCTGCTCAACTCGTGGGCCATCCAACGATCTTCAGCGCTGCTGGTCGCCGCCTACACCACGCTCCAGCCGCTCCTTACGGCCCTGCTATCGAGCCTCTTTCTGTCCGAGATCTTGACCTGGCGCCAGGGGATCGGATTCGCCTTCATCGCTTCGGGACTGTGGTGCGTCACCTGGCGGGCCGGCAGGGGTGCAAGAAGGGGAGCTTCTCTCGACAGCCCGTCTTGAAGCTCATCCAGCCGCTGCCACATGCTCGTGAGCATGGTAGCTGCTTCGCACCAGGGGACCGGACTCGCAATGGCTGTATCCGAGCTCCAGGGCGAAGTCCCGATAGCTCTCGAACTCATCGGGATGGACCCATCGATCCACCGGTAGATGGGTCGAAGTCGGTTGCAGGTACTGGCCGATGGTCAGGATCTCCACACCGGTATCTCGGATGTCCCGCAGCGTCTCTCTCACTTCGTGCGCGCTCTCACCAAGGCCGACCATGATGCCTGTTTTCAAGCGCCCTGAGAAGTCACCACTATCGCGCCGCGAGGCAGCTGATTCGAGCAACCCGAGCGAGCGCTCGTAACGGCTTCCGGGCCGCGCGGTGCGATACAGCCGAGGGACCGTTTCCATATTGTGGGAAAAGACCTCCGGAGCCGCGCCCAGAACGAGCTCCAGGGCCTCTGGAACACCTCGAAAATCGGGTGTCAGGATTTCGACTGCGGTATTGGGAGTCCGTCGGTGGATGGCCTCGATCACCCTGGCGAAATGGGTCGCTCCACCGTCGGCGAGGTCGTCCCGATCCACCGAGGTAATGACCGCATGTCTCAAACCCATCTTGGCGACGGCCTGAGCCACGTGGCTCGGCTCGTCCTCATCCACTCCGGGTCGGGGCCGACCTGAAGTCACCGCACAGAAACCGCAACGGCGTGTGCAAATGTCGCCCAGGATCATGAAGGTAGCCGTGCCGTGCTCCCCCCAGCACTCGTAGATGTTGGGGCATCGGGCCTCCTGGCAGACCGTGTTCAAGCTCAAGCCTTCCACGAGCTCGTTGACCTCGCGGTAGCGCCGGGGGGTCGACAGTCGAATACGAAGCCAGTCGGGGCGCGGCTGCCTCGGCAGACTGCCGGGAGAGCTCCTACCTATCTGAATCAGAGAATCGGACACAGCAATCGAGTCTATCCGATCGCTGGTTCGTCGAGATCACCTCGCCGACACGACTTCTCGAGGACCGCTCACTGACTGGGTCCTCTGCCGACCGCGAGCATCGCCTGCAGCGCTTCTCTCGCACGCTCCGCGACATCAGCTGGCACCTCGATCTTCGGCTCGAGGTCCTCCAGGGCCTGGACGATCTTGGGCAGGGTAATCAGCTTCATATGCGGGCAGAGATTGCATGGGCGAACAAATTCGATTTCCGGCAGCTCCACCGCTACGTTGTCGCTCATCGAGCATTCGGTCACCATCACGACCCGCTCGGACCGGCTCTGCTCGAGGTGACGGATCATGCCGCTCGTCGAACCGACGAAATCTGCCTCGCGCAAGACAGCATCCGAACACTCCGGATGTGCCAGCACTTCGATGCCGGGATGCTGCTGTCGGTAGTCCCGGATCTCTTCGGCAGTGAAGCGCTCATGGACTTCGCAGCGGCCCTGCCAACGAAGGATCTCGACGTCGGTCTGATGCGCCACGTAGTCGCCGAGATACTCGTCCGGCAGGAAAATTACACGGTCCGTACCGAGCGATTCCACGACCTCCACCGCATTGGCCGAAGTACAGCAGACATCGGACTCCGCTTTGACGGCCGCCGAAGTATTCACATAACTCACGACCGGGACGCCCGGATAGCGGACGCGGAGCCTACGAACGTCGCCGGCTGTGATCGAGCTGGCAAGAGAGCAACCAGCCGCGGGGTCGGGGAGGAGCACGGTCTTCTCAGGGCTCAAGATCTTGGCAGTCTCCGCCATGAAGTGGACTCCACAGAGCACGATGACCTCGGCCTCGGTTTCGGACCCCCTCTGGGCCAGGGCCAGCGAGTCTCCGGTGAA
>JAUWSP010000018.1 GCA_030610025.1 Acidobacteriota bacterium
ATCAGGTCACCAACCTGCTGTTTCCAGGTAGCGAAGGCTCCGACAGCGAATCGTTCGATTTCAAGACCGTCGACTCGGTCCTGCGATATCGGCGCGATTTCGGGAACGCGTCGGCTATCGGGGCCCTGTTTACGGGGCGGGAGGGCGACGGCTACCACAACCGGGTCGCTGGACTCGACGGCCTCTATCGCGTCACCGATACGCAGACGGTGCGGTTCCAGGCGCTCGGATCCCAGAGCCTGTATCCGGACGAGATCGCCGAGGACTTCGATCAACCTGCCGGTGAATTCAGTGACCTGGCCTACCTAGTGGGTTACAGTCACGACTCGCGGAACTGGAGAGGTTGGGCGAGGTACCAGGACATCGGCGAGGATTTTCGCGCCGACATGGGCTTCATGCCCCAGGTCGACTTCAGAGAGGGTGCGACGGGTTTCGAGCACCTGTGGTGGGGCGAAGAGGGAGACTGGTACAACCGCATCGGATTCGGCAGCGAGCTGGAGCGCAAGCAAGATCAGGCAGGGCAGATGTTGCAACAGGAGGCCGATATCTGGACGGCTATCGGAGGCCCCCTACAGTCGTTCCTGTGGTTCGATCTGGCATTGGCCGAGCAGTCGTACGAGGGCGAGACATTCGACACCAATGCGGTGCGTACTTTCTTCGAGATTCAGCCGAGCGGCAAGTTCTCGTTCGCCCTATTCGCCCGAGTCGGCGGGCAGGTGGACTTCGACAATGTTCAGCAAGGAGATGCCGTAAGGCTCGTGCCCCGCTTCCGGGTCAACCTGGGTCGTCACCTCCAGGCGGAGCTGCGTCACACTTACGAGCAGTTGGACGTGGAGGAGGGGCGCCTCTTTACGGCCAACTTGAGTCAGCTACGCCTGGTCTATCAGTTCAACATTCGCACTTTCGTACGGGCGATCATCCAATATACCGACATCGATCGGGATCTCGGTCTCTATGACGATCCCGAGGATGTGGACGCCCAGACCAACCAGGTCTTCAGCCAGTTCCTGTTCTCCTACAAAGTGAATCCACGCACCGTTGTCTTCCTGGGCTACTCGGACAACCGCGAAGGAGACGAGAACATCGATCTCCTACAGGAGAACCGGTCGGTATTCCTGAAGATCGGCTACGCCTGGAACCTGTAGGACTCTCGCCCTGCAGGCGAGAGGCCTACAGGGTTGAGGCGGTCGGGCGTTCCTTCCGACCGATCTTTGAGTGCTTGAGGCACTGAGGCAGTGAGGGCTTGGGGGTTGAAGCGACTGGGCTTCGCCCATTCGATCCTTGAGGGCTCGAGGGCTTGAAGCGGCCGGACCTGTGCCGGCCGGGCTCAGTTAGGGACGCGGTCGACGGAGATCTCGAGCCGCTTCATCATCTCGTGGAGCGTGGTTGGCTTGACCTTCAAGAGCTCCGCTGCAGCCTTCTGCACCCCTCCGGCGGCTTCTAGCGCCTTGACGATGAGCTGACGCTCGTAGGAGCTCACCGCTTCCTTGAAGGCGATTCCATTACTGGAGAGCAGGGCGGTTGGAGCCGGCAGGCAATCGGGCTCGCGGACGCTCGGTGGCAGAAGATCGACGTCCAGAGTGGAGCCCGACGAAAGCACGACGGCGCGCTCGACCACGTTCTCCAGTTCTCGCACATTGCCGGGCCAGCGGTAGTCGAGCAGCATTTCCATGGCGGCTGAGGAGACTTCTTCCAGAGCCTTGTCGTTTTCCGTGGCATATTTGGTCAGGAAGGTCCGGACCAGTAGCGGAATGTCCTCGGTGCGCTGTCGCAAGGTAGGTAGCAGAATGGTGATGACATTCAGACGGTAGTAGAGGTCCTCACGGAAGATGCCTTCCTGCACCGACTCCTCGATCCGGGCGTTGGTCGCCGCAATGATCCGGACATCGGCTTTGAGGGTTTCGACACCTCCCAGTCGCATGAACTCCTTTTCCTGGATTACCCGCAGGAGTTTGGCCTGGGTGTCCAGGGGGATGTTTCCGATCTCGTCGAAAAAAATGGAACCGCTATTGGCGAGCTCGAAGAGGCCCTTCTTGTTGGAGACTGCGCCGGTGAACGAGCCCTTGACGTGCCCGAAGAGATTACTCTCCAGCAGATCGGCGGGCATGGATCCCGAGTTGACCGTAACGAATGGACCGTCGGCCCGGCGCGAATGGTGATGGATGGCTTTGGAGACGAGCTCTTTGCCCGTACCGCTCTCACCCAGGATGAGGATGTTGCTCTTTGCAGGCGATGCTAGCTGAATGAGCTCGAAGACCTTCTGCATCGGCTTGCTCTTGCCGATGATGTTGTCGAAGCCGTAGCGCTGCCTCAGTTGCTCTTTCAGGGACCGGTTCTCGGAAGCCAACTGGTACTGGTCCAGACCCTTTCGGATCGTCAGCAGTACCTCTTCGTTCTTGAAGGGCTTCGGGATGTAGTGGAAGGCACCCTCCCGCATCGCTTCGATCGCGCCTTCGATGGACGAAAAGGCAGTGATCACGATGACGACCTGATCGGGGTCTGAAGCTCGGACCCGTTTCAGGACCTCCAGCCCGGAAGTGTCGGGCAGCATCAGGTCCAACAGGATGAGCTCGACTTCTTCTCTCGCCAGCAGGTCCAGAGCCTCACGGCCGGTCCCGGCGCTGAGCGTCGAATAGCCCTCCTTGGTCAACAGGGAGGTCAGAACGTCTTGTAGGATCTCTTCGTCGTCGACGATAAGGATGCTCATGAGGTTTACCCGGGTCGCGACTCGAGGCGGGGAAGCTCGACGATGAACCGACTTCCCTCACCCCGGTGGCTAACGACGCGGAGCTCACCGCCGTGGCGCCTTACGATGGTGTAGCTGATGGACAGCCCCAGGCCGGTGCCGCCCTCCGCCAGCTTTGTGGAATAGACGGGCTGGAAGATCTTCTCCAACTCCTTCGCCCCGATTCCCGGACCGTTGTCCTCCACGGAAACGACGATCCACTTGTCTCGGACGTTGAGCGCCACTCGGAGCTTACCTTGCTTGTCTGTCTGAGCCATCGCATCGAGGGCATTGATGACAAGGTTGGTGAAGACCTGCTGTAGCTCACCTTCGTTGCCCAGGACCAGACTCTCTTCTTCCGGCGGGCGCCATTCGAGGAGAATGTCAGCTTCCAGCAACCGCTCCTTGAGCAACTCCAGGCTCTCTCCGATCAAGGGCTGGAGCGATACGGGTACCTCGGCGTGCTGTCGGTCGCGAGCGAAATCCAGCAAGCTGTTGACGATCCTGGCGGCGCGGAAGGTCTGCTTCTCGACCTTTTCGAGAAGCACTCGCCGCGGGTCACCTTCGGGCGTCTCAGACAACAGCATCTGGGCATAGCTGGAGATACCGGTGATGGGTGTGTTGACCTCGTGTGCGACGCCCGCCGCCAGCATTCCCAGGGAGGCCAGGCGCTCCTTCTCCTTCAGGGCGTTCTCCATCGCCACGCGCTGACTGACATCCTGAACGATGATGACCCGCTGATCTTCGGGGCCCTCTTCCAACGGCGCCATGGAGATCTGCAGGTAGCGCTCCTTGCCTTCGGGGTCTTGAAACCGGATTTCTCGAATTCCGTCACCAGGGTTCGGCAAGGACTCCATCGACAGGACATCCTGGAGCATACGCCCCGCGGCCTTCGTGGGGTCGAGACCCACCAGCGAGCCGAATGCCTGGTTGATGGAGCGCAGGGCGCCGCTGCCATCGACCACCGCGATGCCGGCTGGAGAGGACTCGATGATCTGTCGGGTGTAGCGCTGCAGTCGATCGACTTCTTCCAGTTGGCTGCTGACCTGCTCGAGCAACTGGGCATTTTCGATCGCCAGAGCCGCCTGGTTCAGCACCGATCGAATCAGCTCGAGATCATCACTGCTCAGCGGCAGGTCGCTCTGCTTGTAGCCCGTGAGGAAGATGCCTATGTGGTCGTCTCGCACTCGCAATGGAAAGGCGTATCGGTAGCCAGCTGAAAACAGCCGCTGCCTGGTCGTAATCTCGTCCGTGGGAAACTCGACTCCGCTGAGAGCCTCCGACTCGATGCGCCAGAAATCGGCTTCGAAATCATCGAAACTCAGGGTCGGAGGCAATCCCCTCTGCGGCCGGAAGGGCAGAAGGCGATCGTCGCTAGCCAGGAACAGGGTGGCGTGGTCGAGCTCCAGGGCCATCTCCAACTGGTCGAGCAGCGTGGAGCAGAGTCGCCCCAGGGAGCGCTCCTCCAGCATCTGTTGACCGAAGCGGGCCAGGGCTCGCCGCTTGCTCCAGGTGGTGCGATGCTGGAAGCGCTCGAGCGATGAGCCCACGCCACGCCTGGTAGGCACGAGAAGTCCGGCGATCACCAAACCCGACAAGAAAGAGGCCAGTGTCCGAGCCACATTGAGCTCGGTGGGAACCACTCGTGTTACCAGCATGTTCGCCAGCGAGAAACCGATGACGCCAACCAGGATGGTGACACTCAGGGAGACCGTGTCGCGGACGATGGCACCAATGTCCCATAGCTTGTAGCGCAGGATCGCGTAAGCGAACGTCAGGGGAACGAGCGCCAATGGCAGGACGGCGATGGACGTTACCGCTTTCGGCCACTGAGCCCCGAAGGTCATGGGCAATACGTAGAGCGCCAGAAAAGGCAGATATCCGGCCGCCATTCCGACTGCGATCCAGGTGGCCTGGCGGTGGGGCTCAGGCTGGCTGATGCTTCTCAGACGCCAGACCAGCACCGCTACCGCCGCCAGTGCAAAGAGCACCAGGTGGTAGAGCTCGAGCTGGTCGAGGATTCCGAGGGCCGTTTCAACCCGTCCTCCCAATAGCCACCGACCCTTGGCGAAGATCAGGTCGGCCTGCAATGCCAATAGGAAGGCGCTGGGGAGGTAGAGAAACGGAATCAGACGAGAGAGCTTCTCCTTGCGAATCAGGGGACGCGGAAACACCAGGAACAGGTGAAGCGTCAAGGGCGCGAGCAGAATCCTGGCAACCTCGTCGAGAAGATAGATCGCCCGCCCGGCCAGGTCGTAGGGTGGCGCCGGCGAAGCGATGTAGAGGACTGCAGAGGCCAGACACCAGAGGTAGAAGAGGAACGAAGGCCGCCGCTGGTCCCGGAGAAGGGTGTAGATGCCGATCAGCAGATAGGCGATGCCGATGAGCGCCAGGATGAGATAGGGGAGATCGACAGCTAGAGCGGGGAGCTCGTAGCTCACCCTCGCCATCTGGTCGCCGCGCAGGACCACGAGCTCGCTCGAGACCCGCTGTCTCAAGGAACCGGTCGGATCGGCCAACTGTCCGAACTCCTGACCATTGATCAGAAGGATCTGATCCCCGATCAGGAGACCGCTTTCGTCTTGATCGACGGAGGTGACCTGCCAGAAGGCGCCCTTGTCGTCGGCGGTGAACCCAAGAGGTTGAAAGGACGATGCCTTGCGAGAGAAGCTCAAGCCTGCGAAGGCAATGACCAGGGCTGCCAGGATCAGAGCCGCGATCAGAGGTCTTGCACGAGTTGGCGTCGTTCTTGTCATCCGAGTACCGGCGCTAATCCGAGAGCCTTATTAGCAGGAATCATGCCATGAAAACGGTTCCTTGAACCTGATATGGCGCTCTGTTTCCAGTGGTTTACGCCCTCGACTTCAAGAATTTGGCGGAACTCAACAATTTGGATTCAACGGATTGGCGTCGCAGAAGAGGCACGGCGGTCGGACGACCGGCTGAGGGGGCACCTGCCACACTCGGATGGAGATCTGTCTTGAGGAATCTGGGGCGGAGGCAAGGCTCAGAACTTGACTGCCACGCCACCGGTAATGCGCTTGTGGAGATCGTCGTTGGCTTCCGCCACCGTCGGTATGGCCTCGGGCAGGCCGCGACTGACTTCCATGTTGAGTTGCACGGCCCAGTCCGCAACGGCTTCGCTGAAGATCACGAGATCCTGGCTCAACAGGACCTGCAAGCGCTCGAGCTCGACCAGTGTGGGTTGCGCCACGCGCGGGCGCCAACGGCCCTGATGCTGCTGAACCGGGGTGAGTTGCTGCGCCATGTGATGGAAGGCCAGCAACACGCCGGTGGAGGTCTGCCTGAATTGGGTATCCAGGGAGGTGACCACATACCGGACTTCGTTTTCGTATCGAGACCGGTCGGCAGCGAGCAGGATGCCTCCACCTCCCGCGGCAATGTTGGACCTCAGCGTCGCCAGAATCATGGGCGTGAACTGATGACTGGCGGAGAACTGCACCTCCGGAATCTCGTCACCACTGACCAGATAGAGACTTTCCAGCCGATTGAAGAAATCCTCGTTGAAATAGAGGTGAAGCGTTTCGTCGAATCGCCGATGGGTAAAACCAAGGCTCATCTGGTCGAAGTTCTTACCCTTTCGCGACACCAGCAGTTGATAGCAGTACTCTTCCGAGTAGCCGCACGCATTGCTGTGCTCCTCGAAGAGGACCGGAGTGAATCCCTGGTGCATGGTGTCGACTTGCAGATTGTGGACCTGGTAGCTGCCCGAGGCGTGAGCCCGCCAGTTCTGTCCGAGGCTGACGACCATCCCTCCAGTCGGCGACACTGCCGACAGGCTGCCGTCGCGTAGGGACGACAGGAACCCTGCCTCGACCAGGATGGCCGGCCTGACCTGCAATCCAGCCTTGCCGAAGACGTCGATCCTCTCGGTGGGCAACGGCGTTGCGAACCCGGCCACCGGGCGGCGGGGCGTGAAGAACTCGGTCTGGCGGTCCAGGTAGCGAACACCCGTCTCAAAGTTCGAGCGTGACGTCAGGGCTGCCCTGTAGTTGCCCTCGATCCGCCACGAACGGGAAGCATCCGGGATGCCGAGCGGTTCGATGGGTGCCTGGCGGTAGAAGTTGTTCTCTTCGGTGTAGTACACCGCGAAATCGGACCGGCCGGTGTCGCCGACCCTTTGCGTCCAACTGACGCTGTGGGATTCCAGTCCGATATTGGAGAGATTGGAGCTCTTCGAGCCTGGGGAGACCATCCGATTGCTCAGGGAAGTCACCCGAACGGCCGACTGGTCGGAGCTCTCTACCTGAACTGAGACCAGTTGCGTTCTTCCATTGGAGATGGCTGCGGAGGTCTCGGATTTGGCGCCAGGCTGCAGCTCCACGAAGTTGCCGGTGAGGCCGATGTAGAGGTCGTTCACCTCTCCTTGAATGCCGACACTGCCCCCTGCCAGCTGGGCGTTACCGACCTCGAGACCCTCCTGCATGCCCGCCACCGCCTGCATCTGGGTCTCGACATTGCGTGGCGTGAAGCGCTGGTCGAGCCGAGCGTTGTTGACGTCGATCTCGGCCTCGGCTGCGGCTGTCTCGATATCTCTCAAGACGTCCGATGGAATGCGGTCTCGAACGGTCCAGAAGCTGTTCTCGTCAGTGGGCGCGGTAGCCGAGTCCTCCTGGAGCTCCAGATCCAGGAACTGCTGCGCCTGGGCACTGGCCCGCGTCAGCAGGGCGATACTGGGGACAAAGCCGTTCCTGAAAGCGATGACCTTGTAAAGGCCTGCCGGGAGGCTGTCGAAGCGGAAGTTGCCCTCGAGGTCACTGATCACCTTTCGCAGGCTGGTATCACCGAGGTGATAGGCGTAGACCATCGATTGGGGCAGGGGAGCGGTAAGGCTCTGAACGTGCCCACTGAGCGCACCATTTGCGGGGCCGATGACCTCATCGGCAGACACCACCCCGACACCCAGAACGGACAGGGCCAAGACGGCAAGTAGGGTCTTCTTCAAGTAGAGCATCCGCAACAGGTAATTATACGACTCTGCATTATATTTGGATGTGGAGACGGGTGTCAAAGGCTCCTTTCCATTGTCCAGGCCGCTCGAGAGCTTCTTCAGCCAGGCCTGTGATGGGTATTTGCAAGACCCACGCCATGTTGGATCGGCTCGGGTGTCCTGCCGCCGGCGAGGCAAATTACCGATGTGGCTCCGAATCTCGAGAGGCAATCGGCAGCAGCCCCCAGTGTGTTACGAGTCGTAACAACGTCGTCCACAAGCAGCACCCGACGGCCTCTTATCCGGCGTCTGCCGGTGCGGGTCGCGGTGAAGGCCCCTCGCAGGTTCGCTGCCCGCGAAGCCCGATCCAGGCTAGTCTGAGGCTGGGTAGCGGACCTGCGGCGGAGGGCTCGAACCAATGGCAGGTCGAGCTCTTCTGCGATTGGCCGGGCGATCTCTTCCGCCTGGTTGAAGCCGCGGAGCAGGTGGCGGCGCCAGTGAAGCGGTACAGGAACGACCAGGTCCGTTTCTTCCAGGAGCTGTTTGAAACGATGGGCCAGAGCGCGGCCGAGATGCGCGCCCAGAAATGGGAGACGCCGGAACTTCAACGCGTGGATGACCTCGACAAGAGGGGGCTCATAGGTCCAGCCGGAGAGGATGCGTTGGAAAGGGGGAGGGTTTCGTCGGCAACTGCCACAGAGATAGCCATCCGGCAAGGGGTCGGCTTCGATGGCTCTACCGCAGCCAGGGCACACCGTTCCGGGTGTCGGCTGGAGCCGTTGTCTGCACTCCGTGCACAGGCCAAGGTCCAGGGCCGCGATGCCTTCGATTCGATCGCAGGCCACGCAGACCGGTGGCAGCAGGATCGCCAACAGCCGAAGCCCGGCTTCCTCGAGCTCGGATCTCCATGTCTGTGACAAACGGGGTTCTCCAGCGTACGAAATGGTTGACAGCCAGGTCGCTCGCATTCTGGCCGGCCGTGCGCTGCGACCCTTTCATCTGATTAAGACGGGTTAAAGGTCGATATACTTGCCGTTCGAAAGAGTCCCAGGAATCGGTTGCCTTTGCAGACCGCGACGTGCGACCGTCCAAGAGCGGGGGAAGACGTGAGACGAACACAAACTCTGACCGTGATCGTTCTGGCGGGCTTGTTGCTGGTGCCATTGGCCGCCCGGGGCCAGGAGCTCTATTCCTTCACCGGCAGCCTCCTGCTTGGGTTGGGCGGCTCTTTCGACGAGAGCGATGCGGGCTTCGGAAACCCCTCCTTCCAACTGGGCTTCTCCCATGTCATCGAGAAGAGGTCCCACGTAGGATTTCGCCTGGGGTACCTCGGTTTCGGCTCCAACGACTACCTCGGAGAGCTCAAAGGAGCCGACCTCACCTATCTCAATGTGAGTGGCGAGTACCGCTCGGCGAAGAGCTCCTTTTCGGGCAGCCTCCTCGAGTCCGGGGTCTACATCGGCCTCGGCGGCTACCAGATGAATGGCGAGACCGATGACGGAAGCAACGCAAGCGGGACTTCGATTGGACTGGTTCTGGGTTTGACAGGTGATATCGAGGTCTCGCCCAGCTTTGCGGTGAGGATCGAGCTCAGCGGCCACATCCTGAGCTCCGATGTTGCCCGTTACTTCGGCCTGGCTCAGGTCGGTGTGGCTTATCGCTTCTAGCAAGCAACTCTCGGCAGCCGATATTGGTCACAGACACCCAGGTTCCATCATCGGGCCAGCGCCGCGCCGTCCTGGTGGGCTTGAGCCTGCCGGGCCAACCGGGCTGGTTGGTCGAGGAGCATCTGGACGAGCTGGACGAGCTCACCCGTAGCGCAGGTGTCGAGGTCGCGGCCCGGGCGCAGCAGCAGCGCAAGACGCCGCATGCCGGTACATTCATCGGGCGAGGCAAGGCTGAAGAGGTGGGGCAGGCCGCTCGGGAGCTCGGTGCGGACCTGGCGATCTTCGACGACGACCTTTCAGCCAGCCAGGTCAAGAATCTGGAGGAGGTTCTCGATCTCCAGGTCATGGATCGCAGTGGCCTGATTCTCGAGATCTTCGTTCAAAGAGCCCGCACTCGTGAGGCACGAACCCAGGTCGAGCTTGCTCGACTCGAATATCTCTTGCCTCGCTTGACTCGCCGTTGGACCCACCTCTCCAGGCAGGTTGGTGGTATTGGCGTCCGGGGTGGAGAGGGCGAGACGCAGCTCGAAGCCGATCGACGGATGCTGCGCAAGCGGATCCGCCAGTTGAAGCGAGACCTGGAGAAGATCGAGCGCACGCGCCAGCTGCAGCGGCGCGGGCGTCGGGATGTGCTGCAAATCGCCTTGGCTGGCTACACCAACGCCGGCAAGTCGACGCTTTTCAACCAGCTCACGAGAGCTGGAGCGCCAGTCGAAGATCGGTTGTTCGCGACCCTGGATTCGAAGCTGCGCCGGGGAGCCTTGAGCCCGGACATCGTTGCCGTATTCGCCGATACCGTTGGCTTCATTCGCAAGCTTCCGCACCATCTGGTGGCCTCGTTCAAGAGCACTCTGGAGGAGATTACCTATGCCGACCTGGTGCTGCATGTCGTCGATCGCAGCCATCCCCAGTGGCAGGACCAGATCGAGGTCGGAGAAGCCGTTCTGAAGGACCTGGGTGTGGATGCCGACCGCGTCATGACCCTGTTCAACAAGTCCGACGTCGTCGGCGAGGTGCCGCGACGCACCGAGGGCGCGCTCTGGATCTCCGCTCGAAGGGGCTCCGGGCTGGAAGAGATGAAGAGGGCCATCCTCGAACGCCTGCAGCCTCCTGAAACCAGCATCGACTCGGACTCCCCCGAGCTCACTACCGATCCCTAGAGCACCCATTCACCGCGGCCATCGCAGGTTGGGGACTCGTTCCCGGTCATCGTTAGCTATTTCATACCCGAGGTGGGAGCGAGATGCCTAGACTTCATATGAAGTGCGAGATCCCGTGCATCTGCTGTCCCTGCTGGCGTTCTTGGTGGCCGGTTTCCATTTGGCGCTGGGCGTCTATCTCCTGAAGTCCAACCCGCGGGCGGCTCTGAATCGAATCTTCTTCCTCATCTGCGTCAAACTGGCATTCTGGTCCCTGGGGTTTTCATTTCTCCAGGGCGCTCCGACCAAGGAGGAGGCCTGGTTCTGGTTCAAGGTGTCGTCGCCAGGATGGACCCTGACTCCGTCACTGCTGCTTCACTTTCTGATTCTCCTGGTCCGCAAGGAGAAGCTCCTGGACAGGCGGGGCGCTTACCTGGCGCTCTACGCGCCGGCCTTCTACTTCTTGGGTCGCGCTCTGTTCGGAGAAATGGGAGTCGTGGACTTCGTCAATACCCCGTTCGGCTGGTCGGACGTCTATGGGCCCCTTTCGGTCGGGTACGCGATCTACCTGGTCTACTTCTCGAGCTACATCCTCTTCGGATTGTGGTTGGTCTGGCAGTTCGGACGCGAGTCCGAGGTGATTGCCGAGCGGCGCCAGGCGGCTGTGCTCGTCTATTCGGGTGCACCGGTTCTTGCGGCTGTTGCGGTATCCGGAATTCTCCTGCCCTGGGCGGGGATTCGTAATCCACCAGAGGTCGCCCACCTCATTGCCCTGCTCTGGGTCCTGGTGATCTGGAACGCCGTTTCGAAGTACAAATTGATGCTGATGACTCCCGCGGCTGTGGCGCCAAATATCCTGCGCACCATGGCCGATGCCGTCATCTTGCTGGGGCGCGACAAGGCGATCGTAACGTCCAACAAGGCCGCCCGCAGGCTCTTTGGGGACTCGGGGCGCAAGCTCGAGGGTCTCAGTCTGGCACAGCTCTTTGGTGGCTCCGATCCGGAGACTGCCCGCGAAACTGAGGGCTTCCTACTCGATGGGGCTGAGAATCTCGAGGTCTCCTATCACCCGCAGGATGGCGAAGAGGTGGTCCTGAGGGTCACGACCTCGGAGGTCCTGGACTACTACGAGCAGTCGATGGGCGAGGTCCTGGTATTTCGCGACGTCACGGCCGAGAAGCGGGCCGAGGCTGACCTGCGCTACCTGGCCACCCACGATTCGCTGACCGAGCTACCGAACCGATCGCTGCTCCAGGACCGGCTCGACCGGGCGGTGAGTCGTGCTCAGCGAGAGGACGTCGGTTTCGCGGTGATCATGTTCGATCTGGACGACTTCAAGCGGGTCAACGACGATATCGACCACGTGGTCGGCGACGCGGTGCTCAAGACTACCGCCAGGCGGCTGGCGCACTGTGTTCGCGGTCTCGATACGGTCTGTCGCCTGGGTGGCGACGAGTTCCTGTTGGTGGTCGAGGACCTGGCCGAGGTGGACGAAGCGGACATCATAGCCCGACGGATCCAGCGGGCATTCGAGGAGCCCATGAACGCTCTGGGTCATTCGATAACCGTGGCAGGGAGCATCGGAATCAGCACCTATCCGGCTGATTCCGACGAGGTGTCGACCCTGGTGAAGATGGCGGATCTGGCTCTCAATACCGCGAAGCAGGCTGGGCGAGGCCTGTACCGCTTCTTCTCACCGAACATGGAGGCTTCGAACCGCCAACGGATCCAGATCGAGAACGGGCTGCAGGATGCCATCGAGAAGCAGGAGCTCTATCTCGCCTATCAGCCCTTGTTCGACTTCGAGGAAGGTCACATTGCCGGTGTCGAGGCCCTGATCCGCTGGAACTCACCGGAGATGGGCCAACTCGCCCCGATGGAGTTCATTCCGGTGGCCGAGCGCTCGGGATTGATTGTTTCGATCGGGGAGTGGGTGCTGCGCACGGCCTGCCTGCAGAGCAAGGCCTGGCAGGATGCTGGCCATCCAAGAGTTCCCATCAGTGTCAATGTGTCGGCCAGACAGCTTCGCGAAGAGGACTTCGCGGATCGCGTCGTGGAGATCATCGAGGCAACAGGACTCGAGCCCCAGTTGCTCGAGATCGAGTTGACCGAGACCGCCGTCATGGAGAACCTCAGTCGTTCCCGGAAGATCTTGGACCAACTCGCCGAGGCAGGGGTCAGGTTGGTCATCGATGACTTCGGTACCGGCTACTCCTCGCTGGCCCGACTTCGGCAGCTGCCCATCCAGGCCATCAAGGTGGACCGCTCCTTCATCGAGAACATCACTGAGGACGAAAGAGATCTCTCTCTGGTGATGGCCATCGTGGCCATGGCGAGGAATCTGGGCCTGCAGGTCGTGGCCGAGGGCGTGGAGACCATCGAGCAGTTGAAGGCGTTGAATGGCCTGGAGGACATGCCTGTGCCCAGGTTCCACTGTGATCGGGTGCAGGGCTTCCTGTTCAGCAAGCCGGTCGAAGGAGCCGAGCTCGCACGTCTTTTCAAGAGCAGCGAAAGCGAAGTCGAGCCCTTCCGCAGTATCCGACGCGTCCTCCACGAAACAGCAGCCTGACCCCCCCGCCCGCCCTGGGGGTTGAGGCGCCCGGCGTTCCTTAGGCCGTTCCTTGGGGGTTGAGGGTTGAAGCACCCTGGCGTTCCTTCCGGATGGTCTTTGAGGGCTTGGGGATTGAAGCGGACGGACCTG
>JAUWSP010000343.1 GCA_030610025.1 Acidobacteriota bacterium
GCTGCAGAGGGTATTGCGGACTACGCTGATCGACTATTCGTAGACGTCGACACGTATCGCATCCATGGCGATCTCCATCTCGGCAATGTTCTTCTGCGAGAGGATCGTTTCAACATCCTGGATTTCGACGACATGGCACCCGGACCAGCAGTCCAGGATCTCTGGCTCGCTCTTCCGGGTCGGGATGAAGAGACTCTTCGGCAGCGGGAGGTCTTCCTTTCGGGCTATGAGCAGTTCCGCGCCTTTGATCGCTCGAGTCTCCGACTGATCGAGGCATTGCGGGGGCTCCGCCTGGTGCGCTATGCGGTGTGGCTGGCACGCCGGTGGCACGACCCTGCTTTCAAGAGCGGTTGGCCGCATTTTGGAACGTTCGAGTACTGGGAGGGAGAGACCCGAGACCTGGAAGACCAACTGGAGGTCATCAGAAAGGACAGCGAGACCACGGCAGAAGCAAGGGTGGCCGAAGATCTCGGCAGTGGCAGTGAGGTGGAAGAGCTTCTCAGCAACAGGGACTACTTCTTCGATTGGGAGGACGAATCGTGAAGGAGTTCTTCGCAATGAGGCGGGCCGAGGCGGCAGCGCTGCTCTTCCTGGTCGCTTTCTCGGCTTTCTCTTTCCTGCCTGTCTGGCGAGACATCGAGATCGGCGGAATCGCGGTCTTCGGCTGGTTGATGGTCGCCCTGATGCTGATCTCTCCTGTTCTGACCCTGCTTGTCTTCCTCCGCGGCGAGCGCAGGGAATAGGCCGCCGATGCTCGTGGAGCGCGTCCTCGTCGTGCTGGACCTGGCCGGATGTGTCGGCATCGGAATTTTCGCTTCCAGAAAGGTCCTGGGCTCTCGAGACGAGTACTGGGTGGCGGGCCGCCGCATCGGGACGACGGTGAACGCCATGGCCATCATGGCGAGTCTGGCCAGTGGAGGCTCCATCATCGGCGTCATGGGGCTCGCCTACTCCCAGGGCATTCCGGCGACCCTGGCCCTGTTCGCCGGGGCCGTCCTCGGATTTCCGTTGGCCTCCCTTCTGGTGGCGCGTCAGCTGCGTAACTTCGGGAAGTACACCATCACCGACTTTCTCGCCTTTCGCTATCCGCATGGCGTGGTGCGCTATCTCGTACCGAGCCTCATCGTCGTCGCCTTCACGATCTATATCGTGGCGCAACTGAAAGCGGCCGGGATCACAGCCCAGGCTCTGCTCGGCGTTCCCTACGACGCTGCGATCATCCTTGCGACCCTGGTGTTCATCGTCTACGTCTCCTTTGGGGGCATGGTGGCCATCACCTGGACCGACATGATCCAGGGAGCCCTGATGTTGATTGTCGTTCTTGGCGCGGGTCTAGCGATGGTGTGGCGCGTCGGCTCCCCTCTCGAGCTCATGAGACAAGCGACCGAGGTAGCGCCCGAGCTCGGCCAGGTGACGCATCAACCCGTGGCCAGCTATCTCGGCTACTTCGTTATCTGGGCGACTGCTATTCCGGTGATACCGCACATTGTGATGCGCGTCTCGACGGCCAAGGATGCCAAGAGTGCTCGCTTGTCGCTCAATCTGGCCATGCTGGCCTATAGCGTGATGATCCTGGTAGCGGTCCTGGCCGTTGTGCCGGTGGGCAAGCTCCACTTTCCTGGGCTCGAGGATGCCGACCTGGTCTTTCTGAAGGTGATGGAGTCGGAGTTTCCCACTCTGATTCGCGGCGTTGCGGTGGCAGCAGTGCTGGCAGCTGTGATGTCCACCACGGACGCCCTGCTTCTGGCCTGCAGCTCGGCCATCGCCCACGACATCCTCGGTGGCCTTTTGGGGGACCGGGCGAGCGAGAAGACCATGGCGGTCATTCGCGTCGGAGCCGCGTGGGTCGTTGGTCTCCTGGCGTTGTATTGGGCTCTCTCGCCGCCGGACTTGATCAGCAGGTTCTATACGGCGGGCATCGGTTTGTTGAGCGCCAGTCTGTTCGTACCGACCATCGCCGGTCTGTGGTGGAAGCGGGCGAATCTGGCCGGGGGTACGGCTTCACTCGTTGTGGGCGCCGCAACCTACATCCTCGCGCAGCTTCGGATCTTCGATCTCGGAGTCGCTCCTGTCGTGATAGCTCTGGTTGCCAGTGCGACAGCCATGCTCGCAGGCGCCCACTTCGGCCGACGCGAATCCCCCACGATGCTCGAAGCCATCGCTGCCCTACACGAGTAGGGGTGGGAGGGTGGGATCAGACATTGAAGCGGAAGTGGACGACCTCGCCGTCCTGGACCCGGTAGTCCTTGCCCTCGAGCCGCAAGAGGGCCTTTTCCTTGCAGGCGGTGAGAGACCCGAGGTTCAGCAGGTCCTCCCAGGCCACGACCTCGGCCCGGATGAAGCCCCGCTCGATGTCGCTGTGGATGGTCCCGCCAGCCTGTCGAGCCGATGTGCCGAGACCTACCGTCCAGGCCCTGACCTCATCCTCTCCGACGGTGAAGAAGGAGATCAGCCCGAGTAGCTCGTAACTGGCCCTGATGACCCGGTTGAGGCTGGGCTCCCTCAGCCCCAGATCCACCAGGAAGTGGATCTGATGTTCGGCGTCGAGGTGGGAAATCTCCTCTTCGATAGGGGCGCTCACGGTGACGACCTGGGCACCGGAAGGAGTCTCGATGACCGGTTCGTCAGCATGGCCCTCGACCAGGACAGCCTCGTCGACGTTGATGACCAGCAAGAGAGGTTTGGCTGAGAGCAATTGGAATCCTCGCAGGCGCAACTCGTCTTCACCTGAGAGGTCGAGGGAGCGCAGGGGACGCTCTTCTTCCAAGGCGGGAAGGATGACCTCGGCCAGCAGCGACTGCTCTCGCTTTTCATCGTTGGACAGCCCCCTCCTTGCCCCCTTGTCCAAGCTGGCGATGCGGCGCTCGACGATCTCGTGATCGGCCAGAATGAGTTCGAGGTCGATGAGTGCCACATCCCGGATCGGATCGACGGAGCCCTCCGAATGCAGGATCTCGGGCTCCTCGAAGGCCCTGACGACATGTGCCAGGGCGTCCACTTCCCGGAGCCTCGCCAGATCCAGGCTCTCCGCACTTCCACCTTTCTTGAGTCCTGGGATGTCCACATAGGTCACCGTGGCCGGAGTGAACTTCTTCGGCTGGTAGTGCTCCCGGAGGCGGATGAGTCGCGGGTCCGGGACTGTGGCAATCCCGACGTTGGTCTTCGTGGAGGTCGCGTAGCGGTCCGTGGCCTGGTGGGAAGCCGTCAGGAGGTTGAACAGCGTCGTCTTGCCGACCTTGGGTAGTCCGATGATTCCCACTTCCATTGAAGGACCTCACGCAGTGTTGTTGACCCGGCAGACCGAGACGGTCGAGGATGGCGAAGGATATACCAAAAGAGACCGAGCCTCCTTGCCCGCATTATTCATGAGCCCCACGGCATCTAGCGGAGATCGCCCGCCATTTCAGGCCGTCCTCGCTCGTCGCTCCTCAACAACCTACAAGGTTGCCTCCGGTGCTCCTCCCTGCGGGTGGCCAGATCTGACGGACGCTTTCCGCAATCTACTCGCGGCGTCATGAATAATGCGGGCTTGGACACTGCCTGCTGGAGTCGGTATCCTGTCGGCCCGGGTCCCGAACGGACCTGCCTGCTCGGACTCGAACAACCCTGCGAAGGAGAAGCCATGAGGACCAGACCATCGAAACCCGTCGCATTCGGAGTCGTCGCGACCTTCCTGCTCTTGCTGACCCTCGGAGTGAGCCCGGCTCGGGCCGTCGAATCTGAGGGGTGGCCCCGGGAGATCGAGACCGATAGGGGTCTCGTAGTGATGTATCAGCCTCAGGCCGACCGTCTCGAGGGCAGCGATCTGTACGTCAGGGCTGCGGTCTCGGTGACTCCGAAGGGTGAGTCCGAGCCCGTCTTTGGAGCGGTCTGGATGGAGATTCGTATCGAGACGGACCTCGACGCCCGAGTCGTCGAGTTCAGTGAGATCCGGGTACCCAGGGTACGCTTTCCGGACGCGACACCCGAACAGGAGCAGGGGCTCATCGACCTGCTGACGCAGGAGATGTCCACGTGGGAGTTGGAGATGTCTCTCGACCGACTCATTGCGTTGCTCGATCTCGCCGAGAAACAGGATCTAGCGGCGGAGGGATTCGACGACACTCCCCCGAAGATCCTGTTCAGGGAGGAGCCGACGGTGTTGGTGACGATCGACGGCCCACCCCAATTGCGGGA
>JAUWSP010000154.1 GCA_030610025.1 Acidobacteriota bacterium
CAAAATCTCGTTCAGTAGCTAGGTCGGATCCGGCGAGAAATCGTACTGTACCTCGGCCTCGGCGGAAGCCTTCACCCCGTCATCCGGCTCCAGGCCAGTAAGTGGTAGCAACCGCTCGACGACGGGGATCTGCTTGCCGGTGGAGACGAACTTCATGTAGACAACATCCACCGAGCGGACTTCGCCTTTGATAAAGCGCTCCATCATCTCGTTGGCCAGGGGCTCGATCTCATCGAACCGCGGGATCTCCCCAATGTCCGTGATCTCCCGGTCCATGGGCCAGCCGGCGAACTTCAGGTAGGCGACACCCTTCTTGCCTACCATCTGCAGCTCGACCCGCTCACCGCCTGCCTCCAGGCTCTTCAAGTGCTCGCCGGCGGTCCGCAGGACATTGTGGTTATAGCCACCGCACAGACCTCTCGTGCTGGTAATCACCATGAGCACCGAGACGCCGCCCTCTTCCGGCTGCCGCATCAGGGGGTGATCGATACCCTTGGCAGCCCTGGCCAGATCTTCTACGAGCTTGGCCAGCTTCTCCGTATAGGGCTTGCTGGCTACTGCCCGCTTGAAGGCCGCCTGAAATCGCACGTTGGCGATCATCTGCATGGTCCGCGTGATCTTGTGGATGTTGCGGACCGCCTGGCGGCGCTTGACGAGAACTCGGCGATTGGCCATCGATCAGCTCAACCCATCCTTAGATTTCAGCTCGGCCACAACCTGACCGATCTCGTCGGCCATGCTGTCCGACATCACACCGGTATTCTCGAGCTCCTGCAGGAGCTCGGGCTTCTGGTCCCGGAAGTACTGCAGCATCTGGGACTCGAACTCGGTGATCTTGTTGACCGGCAGGTCATCCAGGAAGCCCTTGGAACCGACATAGATGCTGACGATCTGCTCTTCCACCGGGTAGGGCTCGTATTGCGGCTGCTTGAGCAATTCCACCATGCGGTAGCCGCGGTCGAGCTGTCGCTGCGTCGCTGCGTCCAGATCCGATCCCAATTGGGAGAAGGCCTCCAGCTCGCGAAACGCGGCCAGATCCAGTCGCAGGGAGCCGGCGATCTTCTTCATCGCCTTGACCTGGGCGTTGCCACCGACTCGCGACACGCTGATGCCCACATTCACCGCCGGTCGAACGCCGGCGAAGAACAGATCCGGCTCGAGGTAGATCTGACCATCGGTGATGGAGATCACGTTGGTGGGAATGTAGGCCGAGACTTCACCCTCGAGAGTCTCGATGATGGGCAACGCGGTCATCGAACCGCCACTGTCCGAAAACCTGTGAACCCGGTACTTGTCCTTGTCCGGCAGGCTTTCAACCCAGGCCTCGGCACGCTCCTTTCCTTGGGGTCGGAAGTAGAGCCCCTCGGCGTTGTCCGGTCGCTGCTCCTTCGGCATCTCCTCGACGTTCGGTGGCACGATCGCCATCGATCGATCCCTGGTGTCTGCCGGCGTGTCGGCAGGCACCACCGCGTACTCGTCGCGCAGCTTCACGGCCCGCTCCAACAACCTGGAGTGGAGGTAGAAGACATCACCCGGGTAGGCCTCGCGGCCGGGCGGGCGACGCAGCAGCAGCGACAGCTGCCGATAGGCCTGAGCCTGCTTCGAAAGATCGTCGTAGACCACCAGGGTCGGACGGCCGTCTCCGTACATGAAGTACTCGGCCATGGCCGCTCCGGCGTAGGGAGCGATGTACTGCAGCGGAGCCGGATCCGCGGCTGACGCCGAAACCACGATGGTGTAGTCCATGGCTCCTGCATCCATCAGCTTCTCGACCACACCGACCACCGTCGATTCCTTCTGCCCGATGGCGACGTAGACGCAGATCCCGTCGTTGCCCTTCTGGTTGATGATGGTGTCGATGGCGATGGCGGTCTTGCCTGTCCGACGGTCGCCGATGATGAGCTCACGCTGACCGCGACCGATGGGGATCATGCTGTCGACGGCCTTGAGACCGGTCTGCATCGGCTCGTTGACCGGCTGGCGGGCCGCGATTCCGGGAGCCTTGAACTCCAGTGGACGTCGATGCTCGGTCTCGACGACTCCCTTGCCGTCGAGGGGGCGGCCGAGGGGGTCGACTACCCGCCCGACCAGGGGCTGGCCACAGGGGACGCTCAGCAGCTGTCCGGTACGTCGGACCTCGTCACCCTCTCTGATGTCCAGGAACTCTCCGAAGATCGGCACGCCGACCGAGGCCTCTTCCAGGTTGAAGACCTGGCCGAACTGTCCGTTCGCGAACTCCAACTGCTCGCCTGCCATGGCGTTGCTGAGGCCATAGACCCGGGCGATACCATCGCCTACCTCCAAAACCCGGCCCACCTCGGAGAGATCGATCTCGTGTCGGAAATTCTGGATCTCTTCGGTGATTACCGACGAGATTTCGTCTACCTTGAACTTCATCGCGTTACCTCTGATTCAATTGGCACGGCTCCGGCTCTCGCTACTCGCTTGCCGACTCCAGAAAATAGGCCTTCTCCTTCTGGCTCTCCTGCGAAGCCCTGTTCAGGAACTGGGTCTCGAGCTGTCGCAACTCCCTGGCGACGCTGGAATCGACCTTGCGGTCACCGACCCGGAGGATCAAGCCGCCGATGAGCGACTCGTCAACGGTCTCCGTCAAGGTGGCCCGACGACCTGTGAATCGAGCGGTCGCCTCCAGCAACTGCTGGCGCAGAGCTTCCGTGAGGGGGACTGCTGTACGTACACTCACCGTTACCCGGCCGGTTCGATCCTCGAGCTCCTGGCGATAGGCTTCCGCCAGCGCCCGCACCAGTCCAGAGCGCCTCTTCCTGTTCATGACCTGCAAGGTGTCCAGGAGAATCTCGCTCATGCGCCCCTTGAAGAGCCGATCGAGCATCTGCTGTCGCTCGCCGACCTCCACCAGAGGAGAACTCAGGAAGCTCTCAAGTGCCGGCTCCCGATCGAGTTGCTTCACCAGTTCTTCGAGCTCGTCCTGGAGGCTCTCCGTGGCGCCTTGCGCAGCGGCCAGAGCGAACGCCGACCGCGCATAGATGCGGGCCACGGCGACTTCCTGCTCGTTCGGCTTCGGGTTATCGCTCACAGCTCTGTCAATTCCGGTCCTGCCGGTTCAGCTCTTCAATGGATTCACGGATCAAGCGCTCGTGATCCTGGGCAGATAGCTCCCGCTTGAGCACCTTGCCGGCGATGTCGGTTGCCAACTCCGCACTGGTGGCGTAAAGGTCTTTGATCGCCGATTGCTTGGCCAGATCGATCTCTCGCTTGGCGCGATCCAGCATCTTGTCAGCCTCGGTGCCCGCCTTCTCTTCGATTCGGGCCCTGGCCTTTTCCGCCTCCTGACGCCCTCCCTCGAGGATCTGCGTCGCCTCGGCCGTGGCCTTCTGCAACCTCGCCTCGTACTCCTGGAGCCGAGCCTCGGCTGCCTCGCGGTCGTCTTTCGCCTCCTGCAGAGAATTGCGAATGAACTGCTCCCTCTGCTGCAAGGCATTCAGCAGCGGTCCCCAGGCGTACTTGCCCAGGACGACAATCACGAGAATGAAGATCACCAGGGTCCAGAAGGCATTGCCGACATCCCCGGAGAAGAGATTCACTTCGCCTTCGGTCTCCGACGCCCACGCCAGGCCCGAGAACAACAATCCCAGGGCAGCGGTACTCAGCCAGACTCGTCGCATCATGGTCGTATCACCTCACATACCGGCTGGCTTGTAGCCGAGACGACCTCGCTCGACCCGACCCCGGGCCCAAGCCGATTGCCTCGAGCTTGCCACCAGCCATTCGGCGGCACTGCCACCGCGATCAAAAGACAGCCAGCAGCGTCACCACGACCGCAAACAGGGTCGCACCTTCGATCAGCGCCGCGGTGATGATCATGGCCGTGTTGATCTGGCCGGCGGCCTCCGGCTGGCGGGCCATGGACTCCACGGCACTGGCGCCGATCTTTGAGATGCCCGCCGCACCACCCATGATGACCAGCCCGGCACCGATGGCACCACCCAGCTTCCGCGCACCATCCGTCGTCAGGAAGGTGGCGCTTTCTTCAGCACCCTCGGCGGCCCAGGCTGCCGGTGTGAACATCAAGACGAGCCCGGCAATCATCAGACCCAGCGCAATTTTCGAGAACCTTTTGCTCATTGGAAACGTTCCCCTTGTCACTTTGACGACCGTGCGGGGACGGTCGCCGGTTCGCTATCGCCAGCACCGGTAGGCGCGTAAGCCCGGGTACCCCACAATCCATCGGGCCTGGCGAAGTGTTTCGTTATTGCTATCAACTCTGCGAACGCCTGATGAGTCTCAGACGTGCGCCTCTTCATGAGGCTCCTCGTCGTGTTGGAAGACGATGTACATACCGATAAACAATGTGGTCAAGAAAGTAAAAATAAACGCCTGCAAGAAGGCGACGAAGATCTCGAGCATGGTGATGGCAACACTTCCCAGGACAACCGGCACGGCGACCGCGAAACCGACCGCGGCCCCTGCCCCGACACCTGCGCTCAGGATGAACCCCAACAGAACCGCCAGCAAGGTGTGACCTGCAACCATGTTGGCGAAGAGTCGTACCGCCAGGGCAAAAGTCTTGGCGAGCAAGCCGAGCAATTCCACCGGCACGAGGATCGGGGCCAGCCAGAGCGGCCCGGGGCAGAAGTGTGCCAGGTAGTCCTTGCCTCCGATCCGCAGGCCGTTGAGGACCATCATGAGAAGCGTGGTGATGGCCAGGGTAGCCGTGACCCAGATATTCGAAGTCGCGGTGCCGCCGATCGACCAGCGGCCGACCAACTGAGTGACAGCCGGCAGGGGAATGAGCCCCAGCAGGTTCATGGTCAAGATGAAGAAGAAGACGCTCCAGATGTATTTGATAAAGCGATCGGTGTACGGACCCAGGGCCGGTTCGGCCACCTCCGTGCGCAGATACTGGCAGATGGTCTCGATCAAGTTGGCGAAGCCGTGAGGAACCATGCCCTCCAGATTCTGGCTCTCTTTTCGCCGGAACAAAGGCGGCAGAAACACGATGAGCAACAGGCCCGCACCGAGGATCATGGCGATCTGGTCGCTCATGATCGTGATCTCCCCTTGCGGAGTCAACGGTCCCATGTCGGCTGGCACCGTCTTGATGGGGTGCTGGATGACGTGACTCAGTGGATTCGAACCGGTTGACATGATCGATTCTGCCTCGCCTAGCTCTCTCGTGCGTTGGTTAGAACAAACAGCACATCCACCACCAGAAGACTCAAGTAACTGATCCCTACCCAGAGCAGAAACGCGTTGGGTGCCACCAGACCGGTAAGCACAGCGGCCAGGGCTCCCATGAGCGTCAGTCCCATTCTGATCGCCAGCGACAACAGGGCGGCAATGCCCTGATCCCGCGGCGCCCGAGCCCCGAACGCAACTTGTGGCAGGCCACCCACGATGGCCGCCAACAGGCTCAGCCCGCAGCCCAGAAGCATACCGGAGATCGCTTCAGACCCACCGAGATTGCGGGTGGGCACCCAGCCGATGACCAGCAATCCTGCAACAACAACTGTCAGCAGCAGAACGAACCGCAAATAGGCCCGGCTCGAAGTCGACCGGCCGGCCTCATGCATCCGAGTTGCTGTCCGATTTGCTGTCCGATTTCCGCCCTCGTTCTGCCGAACCTCGCTGCGAGGCCAGAGTGGCGCGGAACAGATTATACATGCCGCCCACCAGCCCCAACAGGGACCCGATCAACAGCCCGAGCGCCGGGTTCCCGTAGTACTTACCTATCCAGTAGCCCACGAAGGTGAAGCCTGCAACGGCACCCGCCAGCTCGAACCCGAGGCCGGCCAACCGTGTCGACGTTCGCCGCTCTTTCATGGGCCTTTACGCTCTCAGGGAAATCGACTGCTCTGTCAAGGAATCCGCAGCTCGAGGCGAGCGACACTACCCCCTGCTCCGCCCTCCGTGAGCTGGCTCCACTCGGAGCCGGCGTAGTCTAGCAACCCCCACTCTCCATTTTCAACAGATTCGGGGCACTTCTCACATCAGTACACATAGCGGATTCGGGTACCTGCAGACAGGTCTTTCAGGATCACCTTCAATCCGCGCCCCGCTTTGACAAAGACCATCGCCTCGTCGGTCGAGCCCGAGCTGTTCCAGCCTGCGTTCGACAGCTGCGATTCGAGCGAGGCTCGAACCCCCTTGATCGGTGCCGAGGTGTCGAGCTCGACGAAACGTTCGGCCCCCGGACTACCGAAGTCCACCAGGCTCGAAGGTGAGAAGACCGGGACGTCCGAAGGAAAGTCCGAGGGTAGGATTCCGGCCATCTCCTGTGTCGATCGAGGGGCAGCGAACTCGTCGTTTGCGGTCGTGAAGCCCGCTTCGGGCCCCTCACCCACCTCCACTGTCTCCAGCGGCTTCGAATCATCACTCCCGGGCGATTTATTCCTACCACAGGCCACCATGACCAGTAAGCCCAGCAGCGCGATTCCCCAAAGTCTCATTCGTGTCCTCCTGCAACCGACCCCTGTGCTAGTCTGATTTATCGTGTCTTTCCCTGCTGCCAGAGCCGTAATTTCCAGCGCCTTGCTCTCTACCTGGCTCATCCTGCTCTTCACCGGCTGGAGC
>JAUWSP010000521.1 GCA_030610025.1 Acidobacteriota bacterium
GTTCCCATCCAGAAAACTGTTCCCGCAGCTCGGGGCAGATCGCCGCGCTGCCGGCATAGGCCGCATCGACATGAAGCCAAAGACCTTCTCGATGACAGAGCTCGGCGATGCGATCGAGGGGATCGACACTAGTCGTCGAAGTGGTCCCCGCAGTCGCCACGACAGCCATCGGCCGGCGACCGGCGCGACGATCGGCCTCCACCGCCTCGGCCAGAGAGTCGACGCGCATTCTGAACTTCTCATCTGACTCGATCCTGCGCACCTGCCGGAGGCCGAGGCCCAGCGTCATCACGGCCTTGTCGCACGACGAGTGCGCCTGGTCACTGATGTAGACCACCAACTCCGGAACGTCCGGTCGGCCCGCCAAACCCAGCTCCCTGATTTCCAGATCCGCTTGGGCGTGTCGCGCGGCCGCCAGCGCCAGCATGGTACTGATCGAGGCCGTGTCGTTGATATGCCCTTTGAAGTCGTCCGGCAAACCCAGCATCTGACGCAGCCAGTCGCAGACGCGTTCCTCCAACTCCGTAGCAGCAGGAGAGGTACGCCACAACATGGCGTTGACGTTCAGAGCGGCAGAAAGCACTTCGCCGAGAATCCCGGGGCCCGAACCGGTGATCGAGAAATAGCCGAGAAACCCGGGGTGATTCCAGTGCGTGACGTTGGGCTCGATGATTCGAGCGTAGTCGTCCAGGATCCGGTCCAGGGACTCCCCTTCCCGCGGTGGCAGGTCGGGCAACATCGAAGCCACCTCCCCTGGCTGGACCTTGGGCAGCACAGGGTACTGACCGACATCCTGCAAGTAGTCGGCAACCATGTCGGCAGCCCTGTGGAGGGCCGCCCTCAGCTCGGGGTCACTGACGTCTTGCGACATTCAAGAATCGGACTTGGGCTCTTGCCTCGCGAGCTCCGCATCGATCACGGTGGCGAGCGCCTCGTAGGGTTGCGCCCCTGACAGAAATCGACCGTTGATGAAGAGAGCGGGCGTACCGGAGACGCCGACCTGGCCTCCGGCCTCCAGATCATTCATGACTGCCTCGGCGTACTTGCTGGAATCGAGGCATTCGTTGAAGGCCTCGACGTCGAGCTCGAGTCGGGCCGCCTTCTCCTTCAACTGCTCCTGCTCCAGGCTCCTCTGCTCCTTGAACATCAAATCGTGCATCTCCCAGAACTTTCCCTGATCGTTGGCACAGAGCGAGGCCTCGGCCGCTTTTTGAGCATTGGAGTGGATATTGTTCAAGGGAAACTGACGAAAGACGAGCCGCACCTGGTCGCCGTAGGTTTCAACGACCTGCTCGAGGGTCGGAATCACCCGAGAGCAGTAGGGGCACTCGAAGTCCGAGAACTCGACGATGGTCACCGGAGCGTTTTCCGGTCCGCGAGCTGGGAACCCCGCGACCTCTACCGGGATCCTCAAAGGCTCCAGATGGCTCTCGAAGCCGTACTTGCCCTTCAGCTCGGCGATGAGCTCGGTCAGAGCCGTCTGCTGCTGTTGCTGGGTCAGGAACTGGGTGATGCGCTCTTCTACCGCCTCCTTGGGCTGCCGAATCTGCCCCTTGCGGGCTTCGTAGAAAGCGTCGATCTGTTCCTGTGAGGGTGGTTCCACCTTCGACTCGACAGCTTCGGCCTGGAGCTCATCGACAGAGATCCCCTTCGCCTCGGCCTCGAGCTCCAGCAGGCGGGTCGTGACCAGGCTTTCGAGACCCCTCTCCAGGATCTCGTAGCGCTCACGATTGACCCTCAACAACTCCCCAGCCACCGACTCGGCGACCTCTTCTTCGGTGATTTCACTACCGCCCACGACCGCCATGACGTCCACATCGCCCTGCTGTCCCTTGTCGGCGTAGACAGCCGAATCAGAGACCGTGCAGGCCTGTGAGAAGAAGCAAGCAACGAGCAGGAGAGCCAAGGCGAGGCCTCTCATTTGAATTCGTGGTTGGACCATGCCGATGGACTCCTCAGATTGGCTGTAAGTATTGGAATGCAGGTGGGTTATCGGCTGCAAACGACAGGCGGCATCTTATCCACCCTTGACGACTGGAACAAGCCTGGTCCCCTACCTTTCGTCCCGGGGTGCCAGAGGTGCCAGCCTTTTCACCACCATCCCTTCCAGAATTCTCTGCGCTTGTATTCCTCGCACCCGTGACTGCCAGCCGCCGAGCAGATCTTCGGCCAGGCCCAACAAGCCCCTTCTTCCTCCGCTCTCGACCAGGTCACAGCTGCGGCGAACAACAGCAGCTGCCTGTGACCAGGCGACAGTGTCCCGAGGGTCCTTCCAGGAGCCCACCCGACCCAACACCTCGGCACCAGCCAGCAGATTCAAGGTGCTTCCTGAGCTCAGGAATCCCCGGACGCAGACGGCGAAGCTCTCCGCCAGGTCTTCCATCTCGTCGCTGAAATCGGCTTCAGCCACCCCTAGAAAGACGGCCAGCGAGCGGCTTCTGACCGTGGCCAGCAAGTCGAATTGTGAGGGGCTGAGGAGCAGAAAATTTCGTGGCGCCGAGGTATGGGGCTCCTCGAGCGTCTTGAGGAGGGCGTTGGCCGCCTCGCCGGTCAGGCTCTCGGCACTGCCCAGCACGAAAACCTGGCCTCGCGCCTCGAAGGGCGCCACCTGCGCACCCTGGAGAAAGGCCTTGGTTGCAGCCACCGAGGTCGAGGTCTTCAGGTCCCTCTCGAGGACTCGGAAGTCCGGATGAAAAGCATCGCTCTTGGTACTGGGCCAGACGATCCGCGAGCAGTGCTTGCAGCTGCCGCAAGGCCGCTCTTCTGGCGCCGCCTCGCAAAGCAGGATCCGGGCCAGTCGAAGGGCTGCCGACTGTCTGGCCTCAGCGGTCTGCCCGTGAAGAATGACAGCCGGATAGAGGTGGCCCAGCCGGGCCAGTTCTTCAGTCGCGGCGAGATTCATGTCTCTAGGTTGAAGATCTCTCCGAGGGCCGATCTGACCTGCTGCTGGGTACTCTCGAAAGTGCCCTCA
>JAUWSP010000215.1 GCA_030610025.1 Acidobacteriota bacterium
CAGCCCAGGCCCGGATTCAGGACGACTTCCGCGCCGACCTCCAGGGTGTCCACCTCTGGACCCAGCGCCGTCACGACACCCGCCGCATCGGAGCCGATGATCTGATCTTGGGCTTCCGGATTGGCGGCGTGGTGGGCTCGAGCGTAGAGGTCCAGGTGGTTCAGCGCGGCCGCTCGAATCTCGAGAAGGGCCTCGCCGGGCCCTGGGACGGGATCGGGGAGAGTCTGGACCGACATAACGGTCCGTGAGTCCTGCTTAACCAACGTGGAGGCTAACATTTCTTGGAGAATATCCCAGTTTTGCAGTCAGCGGAGCAGTCAGGTGGGTCGCGCGGCAAATCCTGTATGCTCGCCGCACTGATTGCAGCCAAGAGTGCAACATAGGGCTAGCTGGATACGTAGTAAGAGGTCAACAGGGGTACACTTGCGGGCTGGCGGGCGCCAGGACGGTTAGCTTGCGCCCTGATCGACGAAAAAGAGAGGGAATACATGAGGTTTCTTGCATCTGGATTGCGACTCCTGCTCGCGCTTTGCCTGTTGCTCTCCCTTGGTTTCGGAGTGGCCTGCAACCGGTCGGATGATGCCGACGGGAAGGACGACACCGAGGCAGTGGATGGCAGCGCGGACTCCGAAAAGGACGGAGACAGCAAGAAGCGCAAGAAGAAGGACAAAGATGGCGAAGACGAGGAGGACGACGAGGACAAGGCCGTGCCGGTGGAGGTCGTCGATCTGCAGCGTGGAAGGATCGAGGCGGTGCTTCGCTTTTCCACCAATCTGGAGGCCGAGAACGAGGTCCAGGTTTTCTCCGAGGCCGAGCGCAAGGTCACTCGACTGCTGGTGGAGGAGGGTGACGATGTGACGAAGGGCCAACTCCTCGTCAGTCTTCAGGATGAGGCGCAACGCACCGAGGTGGCTCGGGTCGAGAGCCAGCTAGCCAAGGCCAAACGGGAATACGAGCGGCAGACCAACCTCTGGGAGCAGAAGCTGATCAGTGAGGAGACCTACACCGACGCGACCCACAATCTGGAGCAGCTGGAGCTGGCCCTGCGAGATGCCAAGCGAGAACTGGGTTATACCGAGGTCAGAGCTCCTATCAAGGGCACGATTACCGAGCGGTTCGTGAATGTCGGGGACCAAGTCACGGTGAACCAGCATCTGTTCGACATCGTGGATTTCGATTCCATCGTGGCCCGGGTCTACGTTCCCGAGAAGGAGCTGCATCGAATGAAGCCGGGGCAGGTGGCGCGCCTCTTCGCCGAGGCTGCCGGGTCCGAGACCCGCAGCGGGACGGTCGATCGCCTGGCGCCTCGAGTCGATCCCAAGAGCGGCACCGTCAAGGTCACGGTGGCCATCCCCCGCAGCGAGAACCTGCTGCCGGGCATGTACGTCACCGTGGAGCTCATTACAGAAGTGCATGAGGACGCCGTACTGGTGCCCAAGAAGGCCCTGGTCTACGACGCCAACCAGATCTTTGTTTTCCGCCTGAAAGACGATGAGACCGTGGAGAGATTGCTCATCGAAGCGGCTCTCCAGGATCGGGACAACATCGAGCCGGCTTCACTTCTCGCCGCCGGCGATCGAGTCGTCGTAGGCGGCCAATCGAGCCTCAAAGACGGCTCCATCGTCCGATTGGTGGGAGCAGATCGGCCAGAAGAGAAGGAAAGTTAGGACTGTAGGGGAGGGCCTTGCGCCCTCCCGCGGGCGCCCGCAAGGGACGCCCCTACGCCCCTAAGCCCCTACGACCATGACCACCAACAACTCTACCGAATCGACCACCCCTTCCAGCGCCCTCTCCAGTTTCACCACTCGGAGGCCGGTGGCCATCACCATGGTCTTCGTGGCGGCGGTGGTGTTCGGCTACTTCTCGTACGGCCGGCTGCCGGTCAACCTCATGCCGGAGCTGTCGTATCCCACCATCACGGTGCGCACCGAGTACCCGGGCACAGCGCCGGAAGAGGTGGAGAACGACATCAGTCGCCCGGTGGAAGAGGCCCTGGGTGTCGTTGGAGGCCTGCGGCGCATCAGCTCCATCAGTCGCGCCGGGGTGAGTGATGTCGTCCTGGAGTTCACCTGGGACACCTCCATGTCCGATGCGATCCAGGACTCCCTGGAGAAGCTGGATCTGATCCTTCTTCCCCAGGAGGCCGAGAGGCCCCTGATCCTGCGCTTCGACCCCTCGTTGGATCCGGTCTTGGAGCTGAGTCTCTCAGGGAGCGGCAATCGCTTCGAAGGCGAAGAGGGCCTGAGGCGTCTGCGGCGCATCGCGGACCTCCAGATCAAGCGATCCCTGGAACCGATCAAAGGTGTGGCGGCCGTTCGGGTTCGTGGCGGCCTGGAAGAGGAAATCCACGTCTTGCTGGACGAGGTGGAGCTGCGTCGCACGGGCCTCTCGATCCAGACCGTTATCGACCGCCTGGCTCAGGAGAACATCAATCTGGCCGGCGGCACCCTCACCGAGGGCCGCACCGAGTACATGGTGCGCACCCTCAACGAGTACGAGACTCTCGAGCAGATCGCCGACACGGTGGTGGTCCGCTACGAGGATCGGGACGTTCGAATCCGCGACATCGGGACCGTCGTCAATGCGCACAAGGAGCGGGAGATCCTGACCCGCACCAATGGGATGGAGAGCGTCCAGCTCGACATCTTCAAAGAGGCTGATGCCAACATCGTGGCGCTGGCCAAACGGGTTACGGCGGCCCTGGGTGAGTTCGACATCGAAAAGGCGAAGCAGGAGGCGGAGAAAAAGGCACTGGGCGTCGAAACGGATGACGAGAAAAAGGCCTCGAAGAAGGCCACCGCCGGCAAGAAGTGGTTCGGCAAAGAGAAGCCTCCGCCTCCGCCAGGCCTCATCGAGCAGACCTGGGACAGCGAGGGTGCCGAGCTGACGCTGGTGGCCGACCGCTCGCTCTTCATCGAGAGCAGCATCAAAGAGGTTCGCAACACGGCAATTATCGGCGGGATGTTGGCCGTCCTGGTTCTGTTCCTGTTCCTGAAGGACCTGCGGACCACCTCGATCATCGCCATCAGCATCCCCATCTCCCTGCTGGTGACCTTCGCTCCGCTCAACATGATGGGTGTGAGCCTCAACATCATGTCGCTGGGTGGCCTCGCCTTGGGGATCGGCATGCTGGTCGACTCCTCGATCGTGGTGCTGGAGTCCATCTTTCGGTGCCGCGAAGAGGGGGACGATTTGGAGACGGCGGCCAACCGGGGGACCTCCGAGGTCCGCGGTGCCGTCATCGCGTCAACGCTCACGACGATTGCCGTGTTCTTTCCGATGGTCTTCGTGGAGGGTGTGGCGGGGCAGGCTTTCGGTGACCTGGGTCTGGCCGTGGTGATCTCGCTCCTGGCCTCGCTGGTGGTGGCGCTTTTCTTGATCCCGATGTTGGCCAGCCGCGAGGGTTTCCAGTGGACCGAGACCAAGCCTCTCGAGACCCACTGGAAGGAATTCGGGGCGTGGTTGTCCTTGAAGAACGATTGGCAGAGATTCAGAGCCGCGGGCGAGAGACCGCGAGGGCTGGTAGGTAAGGTCCTTCGCTGGTTTTCGTATCCCCTGGTTGTGCTCTATCTCCTCCTTCGCTTTCTTATCGGAGCGATTCTCGAGGGCCTCGGCAAGACCTGCCTGGCGTTGTTCTTCGGATTCGTCTGGTTGGCTCGCAAGGCGATCGTTCCTGCTCTGGGAGCGGTCTTCGGCGGTCTGGTCTATCTGCCGGTCAAGTTGACCGATGCCGTCCTGGAGGGCCTGCGCACCTGGTACCCGAAAGCTCTTCGATGGGCTCTCCGGAACTCCATCACCATGTTCATCCTGGTGTTGGGCTCGCTGGCTGCGACCGTCTGGTTCGGTACCTCCCTCGGTACCGAGCTCCTGCCGGAGGTCCGTCAGGGTGAGTTCACGGTCGAGGTCCAGCTCCCGGTCGGGACGCCCATCGAAGCCACGGAAGAGATTGTCTCTCCCGTTGAGAGAGCGATCCTCGCGGAGAAGGAGCACATCGAGTCGTTGGTGCTCACCGTGGGCTACGATGCGGCCTACTCGAATCGATCCGACGAAGGGGAGCACACCGCGCGCTTCAAGATTCTCCTGGAACGGGCGGATCCGCGCCTCGAAGACGAGGTGATCCGACGCCTACGGGGGCGCTTCGCGGAGATCCCCGACCTCGATGCCCGAGTCACGCGCCCGGTGCTTTTCAGCTTCAAGGCTCCTATAGAAGTGGAGATTCACAGTGATGATCTGGTGCTTCTACGGCAGCAGGCCGGCACGGCCAAGGAGACCATGGCAGCGATGCCAGAGCTGGCGGATGTCGAGACGACCCAACGGCGTGGTGCGCCAGAGGTTCAGGTGATCTACAACCGGGACCTGCTTTCCCGCTACGACCTGAACCTCGCAGAGGTAGCTCGTTTGGTGAGAGACAAGGTGCAAGGGTTCGAGGCCACCCGCTTCAATCTCAAGGATCGACGCATACCCATCATCGTGCGCCTGAAGATGGAGGACAGGGAGACGGTGGAGGAGGTCGAGACCATGATCGTCAATCCGGGGGGTGAACGGCCGATTCCCCTTTCGGCTGTCGCCTCCGTGGAGCTTGCGGAAGGGCCGAGTGAGGTGCGACGCGTCGACGGGCGTCGGGTGGCGCTGGTGACCTCGAATATCGCCCAGGGCTCCCTGGGTGGGGCCGTCGTGGCGATCAAGGACGAGCTGAACGCCATCAGTTGGCCAACTGGAACGACCTTCTTCATCTCCGGCCAGAACGAGGAGTGGGAGCGCAGTCAGGGGAGCCTGGTATTGGCTCTCGCGCTGTCGGTTTTTCTCGTCTACGTGATCATGGCGGCGCAGTTCGAATCCCTGTGGCAGCCCCTGGTGATCCTGTTCACCATTCCGCTGGCCTTCTTCGGTACGATGATTACGCTCTATCTCCTTGAGATCAGCCTCTCCATCGTGGTGTTTCTGGGCATGATCATGCTGGCGGGGATCGTGGTCAACAACGCCATCGTGCTGGTGGACTACATCAATATCTTGCGCGGTCGTGGCATGGAGCTCATCGAGGCGGTCGTCACCGCCGGCTCCGTGCGCCTGCGTCCGATTCTCATGACGACCGCCACCACCACTCTCGGGCTCCTGCCCATGGCTTTGGGCCTCGGTGATGGCGCCGAGCTGAGGACTCCGATGGCGGTCACGGTGATCAGCGGTCTACTGGTCTCGACCCTGTTGACGCTGTTCATCATCCCGTCGATCTACGCCCAGGTGAGCCGATTCAGAGGCCAGTTGATGGGCGAGACGACTACCGGCGTGGCGATGGATAGGCCAGGTCTCGGTGACGTGGCGCCAGCCGACGCGGCGCCCTCCGAGAGTGGCTAGAGGCGGCAAGGCAAGGAGTCAGATTTGGGCACAGAGAATCCGATCGAAACGGTCACCACCGAGACGACAACTCGGGAAGCACGCCTGCCCAGATTCTCTCTCGATCGGCGCATCACGGTCCTGATGATTCTGCTGACGGTGATCGTTCTCGGGACGGTGGCCACTCTCAGTATTCCTGTCGAGCTCC
>JAUWSP010000507.1 GCA_030610025.1 Acidobacteriota bacterium
CGGCTGGCGGGCTCTCTCGCCGAGCCTCTCACCATCCAGAAGAACCTCGACCGAGCCGTCGGCCGTGCGGCGCAACTCGAGGTTCAAGTCGGCGGCCAAGCCCTCTACCATCGCCTGATCTCCAGGATCGACGCCCAATTGATCTACCTTGAGACCCAACGCCCGATACATCGCCCCGGTCTCCAGGTACGACACTCCCAGAGCCACCGCCAGGCGTCTGGCGACCGTGCTCTTGCCGACGCCAGAAGTGCCGTCAATGGCTACGATCAGCGGTCCATCACTCATCGGCGAGTACCCCGAGGCGCTCGTCGTCGACTTCCCCTCTTGGGCCGCTTTATCGCCTTCCCGCTCTTCAAGGACTCGATCTCCGGGGCACTGAGCTCCCTGTAGGAACCTACCGGAAGGTCGCGATCGGAAACCCTGCCGATCCCGACGCGGATGAGGCGCTGCACCGGACTACCAACCCGAAAGAACATCTCGCGAATCTGTCGATTCCGGCCTTCCTGTAATTCCACCACCCACCATGAATTGGACTCACCCTTGCCGCTTTTCGGCCCCTTGAGCAACCGGATCTTGGCCGGTGCCGTTCGCTTGCCGTCCAGTACCACGCCTTCTCTCAGCTTGGCCACGGCATCTTCTGCCGGCACGCCCTTCACCTTCACGTGATAGGTCTTGGTGCTGCCGAAGCTTGGATGGGCAAGCCGGTGAGCCAGATCTCCATCGGCTGTCAGGATCATCAGGCCTTCGCTATTGAAGTCGAGGCGACCAGCGATGACCAGGGACTTTCGGAACTTCGGAGGCAGAAGGTCGAAGACCGTCGGGCGCCCCTCGGGATCCGTGCGTGTGGACATGTATCCTCGGGGTTTGTAGACCAGGTAGTGCAACTGAGCAGGCGCCGGCTTGAGACGGCGACCATCGACCTTGACTGCGTCGCTCTGCAAATCGGCCTTGTCTCCAATTTCGGCAACCCGACCGTTGACGGTCACTCGCCCGTCACGGATCCACTCTTCGGCCTTGCGACGAGAAGCCACGCCGGCACGAGAGAGAATGCGCTGAAGTCGCTCCTGGCTCACGAGTTATCAGGCTCGCCCGTGTCGGCCGACGCGAGGGCCTCCTCGGCGATGACCTGTTCCTGTTCCACCGGCTGTTGATCAGACTCAATCGTGTCGGGCCCGAAGATCTCCTCGAACTCCTCCAGAGGCGGGAGATCCTCGAGAGATTCCAGGCCGAAGTGCATCAGAAACTCCCGCGTCGTTCTGTACAGGAAGGGCTTTCCGACCACCTTCTTGCGACCTGAGATGCGGACCAGTCGCTTTTCGAGCAGGGTCTTCAGAACGCCTGCCGGGCTCACTCCTCTGAGCTCTTGAATCTCGGGACCCGTGATGGGCTGACGGTAGCCTACGATCGCCAGGGTTTCGAGCGCCGCCATGGACAGGCGCGTCCTGCCGGACACCTCGAAGAACTTCCGCAGGTATCCATGCAGCTCGGGGCGGGTCACGAGCCGCAGTCCACCCGCAACCTCCTCGATAAGAAATCCCCTATCGGGGCCACCTCGATATCGCTCGACCACGCGCTCCAACGCTGCCGCAGCATCCGTTCGCTCCCTGCTTCCGAAGATCTCCAGGAGCTTTTCCCGGTCCACAGGTTCGGCGGCTACGAACAAGACCGCCTCCAACGCCGCCTCCATCTCCGAGTGTTCTGTCATCCCTGAATCGCCTCCAGCTCGTGAGCCTGTAGCTCCTTGGAGGTGCCGTAGAGCAGAATCTCTCCCGACCGGGTTCTATGCAATCGGACCAGGTCCAATCGAGCCAGCTCCAAGATGGCGAGAAAGGCCGCTACCGCCTCCGCTCGACAGGTCCGCTGTCGCAGATCGAGAAGCAGGTCGAACGGCCGATCTGGGTCCAGGAGTCCCAACAAGCGTTTGAACTGACGCGGGTCGTCCTCCAAGGTGCCATCCTCGGCTGTCTGTCGCGGCAATAGCATCCTCGATTTGAGGTGAATGAGAACAGCCGCCTCATAGACGAACTCCGCCGCCACATCCAGGTCGAAGACGTCCATGAGATGCAGGTATTCGTCGAATTGACCACAAATCATCGCCACAGGGATGTCGGTAATCTCCACCTCGTTGATCTTGACCAGGTGCAGCAGCAGGTCCAAGGGACCTTCGAAGACCGGGAGCTGGACTTGCCAGGCTTCTGGAAGGCTGCTCGTGCCGCTCGACGGAGAATTCACTGGCGGCCCTCTTCGCCGAGCTGCCGATAGTTGATCGAAAGCGCTGACCGCACCTCTTCCATCGTCTCAGCGGCCCGCTCCGACGCCTTTTTGGAACCCTCGAAGAGGATATCCAGGAGGGTATCTCGATCCTCGAGCAGATCCTCCCGCTTCGCCCGGATCGGTTCGAGGAACGAGTTGATCTCGTCGGCAATCAGCACTTTGTCATCGACGCAACCGATCTGGGCCCGTCGACACTCCCCGGCGACTCTCTCCTGCAACTCGGGAGACGAGAAGAGCCGATGAAATTGGAACAGATTGCAGGTCTCGGGATGGCCTGCATCCTGGCGCAGAATCCGCTGAGGATCCGTGAACATCTCCTTGCACTTGGCGGTCACTTCTTCCGCGGTGTCGGAGAGATGAATGGTGTTGCCATAGGATTTCGACATCTTCCGCCCGTCGAGTCCCGGGACCTTCGGCGTCGGCGTGAACAAGGCTTTCGGCTCCGGAAAGATCTCGCCGAAGTAGCTGTTGAATCGGCGCCCTATCTCCCGGCTCAACTCGAGATGGCTCGCCTGGTCCTCGCCAACGGGGACGTACTGAGCTCGGTACAGCAAGATGTCCGCCGTTTGCAGGACTGGATAGCCCAAGAATCCATGCGTAGTCAGGTCCTTATTGGACAATTCTCGGATCTGTTCCTTGTAGGTCGGGACTCGCTCCAGCCACCCCAGCGGGGTGATCATCGAGAGCAGGAGGTGGAGCTCTGCATGCTCCGGTACCAGAGACTGGACAAAGATCACCGATCGCTCAGGATCGAGGCCCGAAGCCAGCAAGTCGGCGAGCATCTCGAGCGAATTGCCGCCTATCCGCGACGGATCTGCGTAGTCCGTGGTCAGGGCATGCCA
>JAUWSP010000179.1 GCA_030610025.1 Acidobacteriota bacterium
GCCATGCCCACCAGCAGCAGGAAGCTCAAGGCCAGCATCTTGACGGTCGGGTGATCTTCCACGAAGTCGCCGATCGGCTTGGCGAACAGCATCATGAAGATCACCGCCAGCACCACGGCCGTCACCATGATCGGGATCTCCTGCACCATGCCGACCGCGGTGATGACCGAGTCGAGGGAGAACACGATATCCAGCAGCATGATCTGCACCAGCACGCTGCCGAATCTGGCGGTTCCTGTGGAGACCTTGATGTCTTCCTCGCCCTCCAGCTTGTCGTGGATCTCGTGAGTGCTCTTGGCGAGCAGGAACAGACCGCCCACAATGAGAATCAGATCCCTCCCCGAAACGCCGTGGCCGAACACCGTGAACATGGGTGAGGTCAGGCGAACGATCCAGGCGAGCGACAGCAGCAGCAGGATGCGCATGATCATGGCCAGGGCCAGTCCGATCAGCCGACCCTTCTGACGCTGCTCCTCGGGCAGCTTGCCCGCCAGAATGGAGATGAAGATGATGTTGTCGATGCCCAGAACGATCTCGAGGGCGGTCAACGTGATCAGCGCGATCCAGGCTTGGGGGTCACTCAGCCATTCCATTCTTCGTCTCCTTCCAACTCGTCCGCCAGCAAGGCGTAGAGGTAAAGGTCCATCAGCTGGCCATTCTTGGTAGCTCCGTTCCTGAGGCGTCCCTCCAGGGTGAAGCCGGCCTTTTCCAGGACTCGACAAGACCCCGGATTGATCTCGTAGACATGAGCTTGGATGCGAGCGAAATCCAACTTTCGGAAAGCCCATCGGGTGAAGACCTGGAGAGCGAGGGTCGCAATGCCCCGCCGCCAGAAGGGTTCTCCGAGCCAATAGCCCACCTCGCCGGTGCGTCGAAAGACGTCGTCGCGCAGTAGCAGTCCGATACCGCCGATCAGCTCATCAGGGGTGGCGATGGCGAAGCTGACTTCCGGATCTTGCTCCTGGGCCGCCCGCAGCCACTCGTGGGCCGCTTCCTCGGTGTAGGGGTGAGGAAAGTGGTCCAGGAGCTGTCGCGCGATGGCCTCGTTGTTGGCGTACTTCATGAGCGCTGCTACGTCGCCCGACTCGTAACTCCGGATCACGTAGTCACCGTTTCCGATGGGCAATCTCATGGGGTTGCGCGGGCTCCTTGCTCCGATTGGGTGTCGAGGACGGCGGCGCCCTCGATCTCGCCGAATCGCAGCCGCCTGAGTGCTTCGTTGGCCTGGGTCAGTGGGAGCACCTCGATCTGGGATGTCACGGGCACATGGGGGGCGAGTTCGAGAAATTCCTCCCCGTCCTTCCGGGTCAGGTTGGCGACGGAGCGTACCACTCGCTCGCCCCACAACAGATCGTAGGAGAAGGCCGGAATCTCACTCATGTGAATGCCGGCGCAGACCACGATGCCTGCTTTGCGGACGGCGCGAAGGGACAGGGGCAGCAAGGCGCCGACCGGGGCGAAGAGAATGGCCGCATCGAGCTCTTCGGGAGGCAGGGCATCGGAATCTCCCGCCCATACAGCACCCAATCTCGTGGCAAACGCTTGACCTTCCCTGTCGCCCGGTCGAGTAAAGGCATAGATCTCGCTGCCCTGGTGCTGCGCGACCTGCGCGACGATGTGGGCGGCGGCGCCAAACCCGTAGAGCCCGAGTCTTCGGGCTCCCTGGGTCATTCTCAAAGACCGGAAGCCGATCAAGCCGGCGCAGAGCAGGGGAGCGGCCTCGAAATCCGAGAAGCTCTCGGGGATGGGGAAGCAGTACCGAGCGTCGGCAAGCGTGTACTCGGCGTAACCGCCGGCGATCTGGTATCCGGTGAATCGGGCTCGACTGCAGAGGTTCTCTCGACCGCCGGCACAATATTCGCAGTCGCCGCAGGTCCAACCCAGCCAGGGGATACCGATCCTTTGTCCGATCGCCAAGTTGTCGACCTCGGGACCGAGCTCCACAATCGCACCGACGATCTCGTGACCCAGGACGAGAGGTAGCTCGGGCTCGCGGAGCTCTCCATCTACGATATGCAGGTCGGTACGGCAGACTCCGCAGGCCGCCACCCGAACGAGGACCTGCCCGGGGCCACATCGTGGCATCTCCAGATCCATCAGGCGGAGCGGGTCTCCGACTCGCTCGAAGACCATGGCCTTCATGGCTTGCGGCACGGGTCGACCGCCGCTTTCTGTGACGGTGTCGCTCATCACTCCTCGCCTGACCCGCTGACGATGTGCTCGATGAAGTCGGCGAGCTTCAGCAACTGATTCTCGTTCATCGAGCCTACCGTGCTCCGAACGACCGCCGGAAGGACACGTCCGGCCGTTCCCAATGCCACCTTCACCCCTTGGCGCCGGATGGCCCCCACACCGGCGAGCTCGAGCGGATGGAGGAAAAAGTAGGCCAGTCCGACGTCGGTCAGCTCGACAACCAGATCGATCAGCTGCCTCGAGACCTGACGATCAGCAGGATCGTTCCGGAGCGAGGCCACGACCTCCAGGGCCCTGGAGTATTGGTCGTCGTCGATCTCGAAGGCGATCCTGCCGCCGATCCGTATGTCGCTCGAAGCCATTCTCGTGTCAGCTCACGGGGTCACGCCGATGGCCTGGTACATCTCGGCAGGGTGATAGATCGTGCCGTCCTTCACCGTGAGAACGACGTTGCGGATGTCCGATATGTCGGTCAGCGGGTCGCCGTCGACCAGGATGAGATCGGCCAACCTACCGACCTCGATGGTGCCCAACCGTTCGGCTCGACCTGCGATCTTCGCCGATCCCAGCGTCGCCAGACCCAAGACTTCGGCCGGCGGAATTCCCGCTTCCACATAGAGCTCCAGCTCCCGGTGCAGTCCGAAGCCGGCCAGGGTGTCGGTTCCGGCCACGATCGGAATTCCGGCTCGATGGACCTCTCCGACCATCCTCACCATGGCTTGGAAGGATCGCTCATAGCGCTCCTCCTCGCCAGCGGGTGGCTCGAGGCCTCCGCCCATCATGCCTCGGCGCACCTGCGGTGGTAGCCGATGGATGATGGGCTTCCAGGTTGCTGGCACGATTCCAGGGCGGGTCGTGAACATGCTCTCGAAGATTGCGATGGTCGGGTCCACGACGATGGCTTTCTGACGGAGAAACTCGAAGAAGGCCAGGGTCTCGGGGGCCTCGAAGTCAAAGTCGGCGGCTCGCATCGCCACCTCGGTGAAGCGGGCTGGGGTGCGTGTGTCGATCCCTTCGTCACCCCAGAAGGTCAGGAACAGCATGTTGGCGTGCTGGATCTCGTCGAAGCCGTCCTTGATTGCCTGCTCGGCCGTCATGCCGTTGGGAATGTGGCCGCTGACCCGCATGCCCCGATGGTGTGCCCGTTCGGCCATGTAGGGCACCAGCTCGGGCAGGACGGAGCTGTAGATCTTGATCTGGTCGAAGCCCAGGTCGCCGTATCGATCGATAGCCAGCCTGGCTTCTTCCTCGGTGTCCACCAGAATCTCGGTGGGGGCGGCGTAGGGTCCGGGGCCGTCGATGATTCCAGACAGGATGATCCGCGGACCGACTGCCGTGCCCTCTTGCCACGCCAGCCTGAGGGCAAGGACTTTGTCCATGTCGTTCGCCATGTCGCGCACCGTGGTCACGCCGGCTGCCAGATTGAGGACCCCATCGAGATCGCCGACATGGGTGTGCATATCCCAGAGGCCTGGCATGAGGAGCTTGCCGCCGGCGTCGATAACCTCGACACCCTCCGGCAGCTCTACAGTGCCATCCTCGCCGATGGCCTGAATGGTGTTGCCGATCACCAGTACCGTTTGGCCTCTGGCGGGCTGCTCTCGAGTGGCGTCCCAAATGCGAGCGTTCTTGAAGGCTGCACCGTGCCCAGGTCGATGCACCAGCCGGCCGACCAGGCCCGCCGTCCAGTCGGTGTTGGCGGCATCGTCGATCTGCGCCATCTCGTCACCGATCGACTCCCAGCCCTCGGGTAGAAACGAGAACCAAGAGCTCGTCGCCCCGAAAAAGGAGTCGTCCTCGTCGAGCCAGAGGAACGTCGGAGAGAACCCGAGGCCGGTCAGTGATGCATGGCGGAGGTTCTTCTGCTGACCGTCAGCCGAGAATGTCTGTTCGCCGACGATCTCCAGGAGTGCATCCCCCTCGGGTAGGAGGGCGAGGCGCTGATCCGGCGAACCCAGCAGGGCCGCGGCCAGAATGCCGAGGTCCGGGCAGGCACTCTCCCGACTGAGGTACATGGCTGGATCATCGAGTCGTTTTTCTCCCCCCTCCTGGCTGTTCTTCCAGCGGGCCGAGCCCTCTTTCCAGGTGAAGCTCTCGTCGACCGGAGCCTTCAGGTAGTCGTTGCCCGTCGTCGTGATCTCTCGTGGAAGCCCGTCGTCGCCGAAGACCACGCGGGTGTCGAGATTCGGGCCTCGCCCCCGGTCATTGAACTCGAAGTGGCACTGCATCTCTCCGGGTTTCGGGGTCTCGATCTCCATGAAGCCCGCCGGATTGCCCTGGATGAGCACTACCCACCGCTCGGCCGATGCAGGGGTCGCCGCGGTCAGCAGAAGCGCCGCACAGAGAGGTAGTAGTGAGAGCCAGGGGATGGATTTCTGCATACAAACTCCAGGAAAGGGGAGAAGTCCGGGACCTCGAAAGAACTGCAGGGAACGATTCGACTCTAGCACGGGGTTGGACGGTCCTGAAGGGGCACTTGCCCCGACGTGGGCCCTATGCGGCGCACCAGAAATCGATCGTTTCGCGGAGATTCAGGGACTCGAGTCGTTGTCGGATGAGAGCCCTGGCTCCCCTCGAGGAGACCGCCGCCAACAGAACCCGACTACCTGACTCCTGGAGCAATCGGGGGAGCTCCTCGGGTGGATGGACGGGTCTGCTGCGGAGCGTGCCTCCGATCTTGGTGGGATCGACGTCGATGAATGCGGTCAGCGCGGCTCCCTCACGAATCAGGTGTTTGGAAAGGCGGCGGCCGGTCTGGCCGGCCCCCCAGACGATGACGCTGTCCAGGCCCTTCAGGGGTCCGTTGGCCAGATGATGGGCCTTGCATGCCAGGAAGCGTTCGACGGCGTAGCGAGGATCCGTAAAGGTGAGCCGCGCCTCGTGGTGTCGCCAGAAGTAGAGAGTCTCTGGAACCTTGTTGAACCGCTTGCCAGCCGCGGCCAGTCGGAGCCAGAGATCGTAGTCCTCGGGGAATCCGACGTCTCGATAGCCACCCGCCTCGTCCAGCACCGACCGCCGCACCATGGCAGCCGGGTGGGGGATGGGGCTTTCTATGAAGCGCTCGCGCAGGATCTGATCGTGGGTCACCAGACTGTTGAGCCAGGTCTCGTAGATCCGGAGGCCTTCACGAAGAGTCTCGTCCGGAAAGTGGGCCACGAGGCTTGCAACTACGTCCAGGTCAGGAGTCTCGTTGAATGCCAGGAACTGCAGTTCGAGCCTTTTGGGATGAGCCTTGTCGTCGGCGTCCATCCGGGCTATCAAGTCTCCACGGCAGTCGGACAGGCCGGCGTTGAGACTTTCCACCAGCCCCGAATGAGGTCGGGTCAGCACCCGGACACGGGTGTCTTGATCGCTCCAGTGCTTCAGGATCTCGGCTGTGCCATCGGTGGAGCCATCATCCACCGCCACGACCTCGAAGTCCTCGAGGCTCTGCTCGGCTAGGCTACCGAGGCATTCCCCGAGGAACTCTTCCCCGTTGTAGACAGGAAGAAGAACGGAAATGGAGGGTGTGGCGGGCACGATTGAAGGGATCAGGATTCGTGGCAGGTGCCCAACAGTCTAACCTTCCGGTCGGCGAGAGTCGGATCGAACAGACTTTGGCCCATAATGTGGGTGCCATATTCGAAGGGAGCCACTGCCATGTCCGACCACTATCGAAAGCTCGAACGGATGTACCTTTCTGCACCGGTCAACCGGAGCTACTCGCCGACAATCGAGATCTCCGAGGGCGGTGCGGTCGTCGGCTTCGAGGTGGGTGAGCAGTTCTTCCACGCGGCGGGCGCAGTACACGGAGCGGTCTACTTCAAGGCGCTCGATGACTCCGCGTTCTTTTCGGCGAGCTCGCTGGTGCCGGATCGCTTCGTCGTTACGGTCTCGTTCAACGTCTACTTCACGCGGCCTGTGAGCGAAGGGACATTGCGCGCCGAAGGTCGCGTGGTCCACCGGTCGAAGAACCTCCTGATCGCCGAGTCCGTGCTTTTCAACGGGGACAGGGAAGTAGCTCGCGGCAGCGGCTCCTTCGTACC
>JAUWSP010000223.1 GCA_030610025.1 Acidobacteriota bacterium
CAATGCCGCCGTTGTCGGCATGGGGGTCCTGATTCTGGGCGCCGCGCTCATCGTCGCGCCACGGCTCGACACCTTCAAGTCGGCCCGGCCGCTAGCATCCCAGGTCCTGGCCCACCTCGGACCCGATCAGACGCTCGGTATGTACCCACGGCTCGAGCCAGGGGTCCTGTTCTACTCTCGTCATCTGGCACATCTGGCCGAGACCGAAGGGGAGCTTCAGGGCCTTCTGGAGGAGAGTGAATCTCTCCTCCTGGTCGCACGCAGGCGCAGCTTGTCCGCTCTGGAGCGGCCGCTACCGCTGGTCGAGATCTATCGCGATCATGCCCTCAGAGATGGCTGGTCGTTGCTCGGCCCTGACGAGGAAGTACCCGCCGGACCCGCGCCCGGGGAGCCCCATGGCTGACTCGACCCCATCTCCCCAGGCCTCCGAAGGTCACCAGCGAACGCTGTACGTCGTCGCTACCGTGCACCTCGACACGCAGTGGCGCTGGACGATCCAGGAAACGATCCGCGACTTCCTACCGGCCACCCTGGAGCAGAACTTCGCTCTCCTCGAGAACCACTCCTTCTTCGTGGTGAGCTTCGAAGGGGCCTTCCGTTACAGCCTCATGAAGGAGTACTACCCTCTGGAGTACGAGCGCCTCAAGGGTCTGGTCGAGCGAGGCCGCTGGCGAGTGGCCGGGAGCATGCTCGACTCACCCGACGTCAACGTCGTGTCCCCGGAATCGCTCATTCGCCACATCCTCTACGGCAACGGGTTCTTCGCGCGAGAGTTCGGTCGGAAGAGCTGTGACCTGTTCCTACCCGACTGTTTCGGCTTTGGTTTCGCACTACCCTCCATCGCCGCTCACTGCCGCCTCCGGGGCTTCTCGGCCCAGAAGTTCGGCAACTGGATGGCACCTGCCACCCTTCCCTTCGACATCGGCCGATGGGAAGGGCCGGATGGCTCCGAGATCGTCGCCGCCATCCGACCCGAGGGTTATGGCGAAGGCCTTCAGGAGGACCTCAGCCAGGCCCGGCGTTGGATCGAACGCCTCGACGAAACGGGCCGACAGAGCGGTGCCTTCGTGGGTCTCAAGTACGTCGGCGTGGGCGATCGCGGCGGTGGGCTCGATGCGACCTCCATCGACTGGCTCCAGCGCAGCGTCGAGGGTCGGGCGCCGATCCAGGTGCGTGTGGACGGCTCGGATCAGCTGTTTCGCGACCTCGAAGCGGTTCAGATCGAGCGGCTGCCACGACACCGGGGCGAGCTTCTCTTGCCGACGCACGGCACCGGGTGCCTGACCTCTCAAGCAGCGCTCAAGCACTGGAATCGCCGCAACGAGCTGATGGCCGAGGCGGCCGAAAAGGCAGCCGTCATCGCCGACTGGCTGGGGGCCTTGCCTTATCCGGCGCAGCGGCTGCGCGACGCCTGGCTCCGCTTCCTCTGGCATCAGATGCACGACGATCTAACCGGCACCAGTATTCCGGCGGCCTATCGTTTCTCCTGGAACGACGAGTTGCTCGCCCTCAACCAGTTCACGTCGGTGCTGACGCAATCGATCGGTGCCATTGCAGCGGGCCTCGACACCCGTACCGAAGGCCTGCCCCTGATCGTGTTCAACCCGCTGTCCGTGGAGCGCCAGGACATCGTGGAGGCCCGGTTGCCCTGGTCAGGAGCTCCGCCCTCCGGTATTCATGTCAGGGCTGCCGACGGTGAGGAGCTTGTCGCCCAGATCATCGGCTCCTCTGAGAAAGACCTGACCGTCGCCTTTCTGGCCCGGGTTCCACCTCTCTCGGTGCAGGTCTTCGAGCTCCTGGAGGGCGAGGTCGATGAGCCGTCGGCGGACGAGCTTCGCATCACCGAAAGGAGCCTCGAGAACGCCTTCTACAGCGTCGAGATCGACGCCAACGGTGATCTGGCCAGCCTCTTCGACAAGACCCTGAAGCGGCAGCTCTTGTCCGCGCCCGCCGGACTCGAGCTGCTGCACGATCGCTCGGCTCGCTGGCCCGCATGGGAGGTGCTGTTCGAGGATGTCTCGCGCCCTGCAGCACAGAGGGTTTCGGCACCCATCAGCGTGCGAATCCTGGAGACCGGACCGGTCAGGTGCAGCCTCGAAGTCCGTCGGCAGGCAGCGGGTTCCAGCTTCACCCAGCGCATTTCCCTCACCAGAGGTGACGCCGGCAGGCGATTGGAGATCCTCAACGAGGTGAGTTGGGGGACCCGAGGCAGACTTCTCAAGGCGGTCTTTCCGGTCACGACTCCTTCCCCTGAGGCCACCTACGACCTCGGGCTCGGTGTCATCAAGCGGGGCAACAATCGCCGTGAGCGCTACGAGGTACCCGCCCAGCAGTGGGCAGATCTCTCGTCCGAGCAAGCCGCTTGCGGGCTGTCGGTGCTCAATGATTCGAAGTACGGTTGGGACAAGCCTGACGACTCGACTCTCCGACTCTCACTGCTGCGCTCTCCCAGGGTGATCCGCAAGTTCCGCCATCAGGGCTACCAGGACCTCGGGCACCACCGCTTCACCTACGCCCTCTACGGACATGCAGGGGATTGGAGCGAGGCCGACACCGTCTGGCAGGCGATGCGTTTGAATCAACCACTGATGGCCTTCGGCACGCGACCCCACCCCGGGGCCCTTGGCAGGGGGCTCACGTTTCTGGAAACGAACCGTCGCAGCGTAGCTGTTGGCTCGATGAAGCAGGAGGAAGCTGGGCGGCGTACCGTGATTCGTCTCCAGGAGACCTCAGGTGCCCAGCACGACTCCGTTCGACTCGCCTTCCCCACAGAGGTCAGAAGCGCGGTAGAGGTGGACGGCTGCGAAGAGGATCTGGAACCGGCTCGGCTTCACGAAGGTCGAGTGTCGATCGCAGTCGGGCCCTTTCAGCCCAGGGCCTTGGCTCTCGAGATTGCGCCCCCACCTACCACCCTCGAACCGCCCCGGTGCCAGCCGGTCGTTCTACCTTGGAATCTCGCCGCGACCAGTGCCCAGAGTCAACAATCCGGTCCAGGTCTGGACCGCAGAGGCCATTCGATTCCGGCCGAGCTGTTCCCACAGACCCTCTGCTCCGGCGGCATCGAGTTTCGGCTCGGCCCGGCCGCGGGTGGCTCGCCGAACACCCTGATCTGCCGAGGTCAAGTCATCCAGCTACCCACGGGTGACTTCAACCGAATCCACCTCCTGGCCGCCTCGGTCGGCAACACCCAGGACCACACCTTCCGATTGGGAAGGGACGCGTTGAAGTTGCGATTCCACCGCTACAGCGGTTGGTTGGAGTCCTGGCTGGAGTCGACGAGCTGGCCGCTCCACCTCCCCACCCTGGTACCGGGCTCCGTGCGGCCGCGGGCACCGACTGTCGCCTGGTACGCGACCCATCGACACGATTCGCGCGGCTCAGACGAGCCTTATGTCTTTTGCTATCTGTACCACCACGAGCTCGACCTGAAGCGGGAACACCAGGCGATCGAGCTGCCGGAGGCCGAGGATGTGCGCATCTTCGCCCTCACCCTCGCCAACGAGGCGATCAGTGACACACGGTCGGCTGCAGTCGAGCCGAGCTGATCCGCCTCAAGCGGAATTGTCTTTGGTAGAACCTGGCGGACGCTCCCAGGTGGCAGCATCGTCATCGAAGGCCGGGAGCGTGACCTCCTCGCCCAGGCTTTCCTTGACCCGGTGCTCCCACAACCAGGCATACTTCAAGAAGACACCGAAGGCCTGCAGGCCGCACACCACAAGGCCGTGGAGACCGTCCAAGAAGCCTCTCTGGAGGATGTATGTGCGAAAAAACCGCCACGGCGGGCGTCCACCGAGCTCCAGGTAACCGACCTTCCTGCCTTCCCTATAGCCCTGGGCGGCCCCCCACTCGGCATAGTTGAGAAATTTCTCGAAGTACTGCTCGACAGAGCGGTAGGTGTAGTGGTCCAGGGGATGTCGCAGCGTCGGAGTGGGCGGCTCGATGTCGAGATCGGCGTGCACGCGACGATTCGGATAGCGCCCGTGCGCCTTGTCGAACAATCGGATCACCTTGTCGGTCGACCAGCCGGAATGTCGAATCGCCTTACCGAGAACGATGTTCTGCCGGCGGATGTAGTAACCCTTCGCGGCGGGCCCCTCGATCAGTAGCTCCAGGATCTCCCTGGCCAGGGATTCCGTTACCCTCTCATCGGCATCGAGAATCAACACCCAGTCGTGCTGGATCTTGTCCAAAGACCAGTTTTTCTGAGCTGCCGAGCCGAAGTACTCGCGCTCGAGAATCTGGACAGGGAACTCTCGTGCGTACTCCATGGTGCGGTCGGATGAGAAGGAATCGACGACCAGGATCTCATCTGCCCACAGCACCGACCGCAGACAGTCCGCGATGTTGACCTCTTCGTTGTAGGTCGTGATGACGACAGACAACAGGGGCCTACCGGGGGTGGAGCGCAGGGCCTCGATCGACCCGTTGGGCTTGGCATCAGGTTGCTTCATTTTCGATCAGTATCCGTTCGATGCTTTTGGCCCTGCCGGTGGCCTCGTCGACCTCGATGACCACGCCAGCCAGGCGAACGTCTTTCTTCGCAACCTCGAATGCGACTCGGCTCTGCAGCAGAAAGCGCTTGAGCACCTTCTCCGAGCGCATGCCGATGATCGACTGATAGGGCCCTGTCATTCCCACATCGGTGATGAACGCGGTGCCCGCGGGCAGCAGTCGCTCATCAGCTGTCGGCACGTGGGTGTGGGTCCCGACAACGCCCGAGACCCGCCCATCGAGGTAGACACCCAGAGCCTGCTTCTCACTCGTCGCCTCGGCGTGGAAGTCGACCAGAATGACCTTGACTTCGGGGTCCAGCTCGGCCAGCAGCCGATCGGCCACCTTGAAGGGTGACTCCAACGGCTTCATGAAGACCTGGCCTTCGAGGTTGATGGTCGCGACAGGGATGCCCGCCGCGGTCTCGCCGACAAACAGGCCGTGGCCGGGATTGCCCTCCGGATAGTTGGCTGGCCGCAGCAGTCGGGGGTTCTCCTCGAGAAGAATCAGACCTTCCTTCTTGTCCCAGATGTGGTTACCGCTGGTGCAACAGTCCACCGGCAGGTCCTCGAGCTCCGCCAACACCTCGGGAGTGACGCCGAAACCACCCGCCGCGTTCTCGACGTTGACCACCACGTAGTCGGCCCTGTGCCGATCCACCAGATTGGGGAGCAGACGGCGGACGGCCACTCTACCCGGCTTGCCCACCACGTCACCGATGAAGAGAAGATTCACTTGGCGTACTCGATGGACCGAGTCTCCCGGATGACCGTAACTTTGATCTGTCCCGGATAGGTCAGCTCATTCTCGACCTTTTGCGCGATATCGCGGGACAGCCAGGTGGCCTTCTCGTCACTGAGACGCTTCGAATCCACGATGACCCGGATCTCCCGGCCGGCCTGGATCGCGAAGCTCTTCTGCACGCCCTTGAAGCCGGCGGCGATCTCCTCGAGCTTCTCGAGGCGCTTGACG
>JAUWSP010000056.1 GCA_030610025.1 Acidobacteriota bacterium
GGTAGACCGATCAACCGGCGGGTGGCCATGACCGGAGAGATCACATTGCGCGGGGACATCCTGCCCATTGGTGGACTCAAGGAGAAGGTGCTGGCTGCCAAGGCGGCGGGGGTCAAACGGATGGTGCTGCCCCGACTCAACGAGAGGGATCTCCACGAGGTCCCACCGGAGCTTCGCAAGGGCCTCACTTTTCACTTCGCGGAGGACATGCGCGAGGTGTTGGATATCGCCCTTCTCAAGCGGCCGAGAGCTCGACGCAAGGCGATCAGCAGCACTTCAACGTAGTACCCGGTCGGCAATGAGCTCGAGCCAAGAAGACCGCCTCCTGCAGTGGCTCCGAGGGGAGCTGCGCAAAGATGGTAGCGACCGCATCGGCGACGATGCCGCGCTGCTACCGAAAGCCGAGACTGCGATCACCGTCGACCATCAAATTGCGGGAGTTCATTTCCCGACCGGTCTCGACCCGAGAGTCGTGGCGAGGCGCCTCCTCGCTGTTAACCTCTCCGATCTGGCCGCCATGGGTGCCGTCCCACGCTATGCGTTCCTTGCTCTGAGCTCTCCTCCCGACCAGAACGTCAAGAGCTTCCTCCAGGCCCTGTTGAAAGCCTGTAGGCAAGCAGACGTCGAATTGGCCGGCGGAGATCTTGCCCGCAGCCCTGTTCTGTCGGCGACGCTGACGCTGGTGGGTGGGAAGCCCCCCAGAGGCAGGTGGGTGCTGCGTAGCAACGGTCAGCCAGGAGATCGCCTCTGGCTGGGTGGCCCCGTGGGCCAATCTGCCCTCGGCCGCCACCTGCTTGCAACCGGTGCCGAGTTTCAGAAATCTCGCATTCAACTACCTCCCGACCTGGCCTCCGACCGTTGCCTGGCTACCGCAGCCAGGCAGGCGATCCGTCGCCATCTGTTTCCGCATCCCCAGATCGACCTGGGCCTCTGGCTGGGCCGCCGCCGTAGAGCCGCAGCCATCGACATCTCCGATGGACTGTCGTTGGACCTCCATCGTCTGTGCCGGGAGAGCGGTGTCGGCGCCCGACTCGACGTCGAAAAGCTCCCCACTTCGAGATCTTTCCTGGACCTGTGCAACCAGCTCCATTTGAAGCCGCTGGATTTGATGCTGTCGGGAGGTGAGGACTACTGCCTGCTTTTTTCCCTGCCCGCCTCGATCCGTCCTCCGGACAGCTACGGCTGTTCCCGCATCGGAGAGCTGACCCGAGACCGGTCCATCCGACAGATCGAGGGTGGACGGGAAGGCCTACTGGAGGCTCGGGGCTGGGACCATCTGGAGGCGAGGAGCTAGGACCTCGCATCATGAACAAGACCGAAATCTACCGAGAAGCCGAGTCTCGCATCGCCGAACTGGTCCGCGATCTCGAAGATCCGATCGCCGCGATGGCGAGCGCGGTCGCCGTTCTCCACGACCTTCTCCCAGCGGCCAGCTGGACCGGCTTCTACCGCGTCGTGGCTCCGGAGCTGCTGCGTGTAGGCCCCTACCAGGGCCCGGTAGGGTGTCTCGAGATCTCCTTCGATCGGGGCGTTTGCGGTGCCGCGGCCCGGCTCGAGCAGTCTCAGGTCGTCGACGACGTTGACAGCTTCGAGGGCCACATCGCATGCGACGCGTCGGCTCGCTCCGAAGTCGTGGTGCCCGTGTTCGATTCGAAGGGAGCTCTGGTCGCGGTGCTCGATGTCGACTCCCATGACACGGCCGCCTTCGACGACATCGACCGGACGGAGCTCGAGAGAATTGTCCGGTTGCTTCGGCCCTGCTTCGACAGACCAAGCCAGGCCTGAGCCAACTTCCTAGAGGATGGCCAGGCTGCGAACCAGATAGGAGAGGGCCTGGCGGCTGAGCCCGAGACTTCTCGCCGCTGCAGCGCGATTCCCACCGCTGGCTTTGAGGGCTTCTCGCACCAGCCCGCGGCGAAACTCCCGGACCTGTTCGTGATATCCAGTCCCGGCGCTGAATTCTGAATCCGGGAGCTCCAGATGCTCCGGGCGGATGACGTAGTCGTCTGCCAGGGCTTTGGCGACTTCCAAGGTGTTGCGCAGCTCTCTCACGTTGCCAGGCCACGAGTAGGAGCGCAGTTGCCGCCTGGCGTCGCTCGACAGCTGATAGCCCTCGCGTACCAGAAAATGCTCCCCCAGAAGCAGCACATCCCTACCCCGTTCGCGCAGGGGCGGTAGAACGACGCTGCCGACTTTGAGGTGATAGAACAGATCGCGGCGAAACTCACCCTGGCTCACCATCTCGGGCAGGCTCTGGTGGGTGGCCGCGACGATTCGGACATCCACGTTTCGCGGCACGCTCTCGCCCAATCTACGGACCTCTTTCTCCTGAAGCACTCGCAGCAGCTTGCCCTGGGCTGGCAACGGCAAGTCCCCGATCTCATCCAGGAAGACAGTCCCACCGCGGCTGGCTTCGAAGATCCCCGCTCGATCGCGATCCGCCCCCGTGAAGGATCCTCTGACGTGCCCGAAGAGATCCGACAGCAGCAGCCCTTCCGGCAGCGCCGCGCAGTTGACCGCCAGAAACGGCAGGTTGGCTCGGGGACTGAGTCGGTGGATCCGCCTGGCTGCCAGCTCTTTGCCCGTTCCGGTTTCGCCCAGAATGAGGATCGCCAGATCCGAAGGTGCCAGCAGCGCCAGGCGCTCGAGGGCCGACCTCAGACTCGGACTCTCACCCAGCATGTCTTCGAATCAGGGCAACCCACGAAGCCGAGGAGCGGCTCATGCTCTGATCAGCCCTTCGAGGTCATGCCAGAAGGCGGGATAGGACTTGGCGACCACCTCGGGCTGTCTCACGACGACTCCGGGACGGCGGAGCCCGCAAAGCGCCAGGCTCATGGCGATGCGGTGATCACCATAGGTTTCGACTCGCGTTTCTCCCGAGGGAGCCGGTCTCTCGGCCCAGGTTCCTCGCACCACCAGCCCATCGGGCAGCTCATCGAGATCCGCTCCCAGCTTTCCCAGCTCGGTGGACATCGCCGCCAGCCGGTCGCTCTCCTTGACTCTCAAATGCGGCACGCCGGCGACTGTCGTCGTACCCGCTGCAAAGGGTGCCAAGGCGGCGAGCGTCGGAACTTGATCCGGCATGTCCGCGAAATCGACCTCCACCGAGCGCAGCGCCGCCGGACCGGTGACCTCCAGCACTTCCGAAATCCACTCCACACCCGCTCCCATGCGGGCCAGCACCTCCAAGAACCTCCGATCACCCTGCTTCGACTCGGACGTGACGCCCTCGATTCGCACTTTTCCGCCCGTCAAGGCGGCGGCGGCAGCGGGATAGGCAGCGGCGGAGAAATCGCCCTCCATCGTCCACGTTCCACCCTGAAGGGGACCCGGCAAGACTCGCCAGACATTGTCCCCGGGAGCTTCGACCCTGGCCTGGAAGCGACCGAGGGTGTCCAAAGTCAGATCGACGTAGGGTGCCGACGCCAGCGATCGAGCTCGCAGATCGACCGGTCGCTTCGCAGCCGTCGCAGCCATCAAAATGGCTGAAGCAAACTGGCTCGACAGCCGGGCGTCGATATCGACAACACCACCTTCCAGACTTCCTCCCGAGATCCTCAACGGAGCGAACCCATCCGTCTCCAGGTATTCAATGCGCGCCCCCAAACTGCGCAGGGCTTCCACCAGAGGGCCCAGGGGTCTTTGCCGAAGGCGGTCACTTCCATCCAGATGCCAGACTCCCGGAATGGCGGTCAACGACGCTGTCAAGAAACGAAGCATGGTTCCGTTGTGGCCGCAAAACAGCTCGCCACTGGCTGGAATGTGGCCGGGTCGGATCTCCATGGCATCGTCGGCGAGCGCTACCTGACAGCCAACCTGATTCAGGGCCTTCGAGAACAGCTCTGTATCTTCCGATTGCAGGGGACCCACCAGCACCGTGGGCTGTCGCGCCAGGAGGGCGAGGTTGAGGAATCGCTGGGTCAGGCTCTTCGAAGGCGGAACCCTCACCGAACCTTCGATCGTGCCGCCGCTCGGAATCGGGCACTGACCCTTGCAGGAGGATAGTGAAGGCCTCATGAAAGTCTCCCCCCAGAGTGATGGATCGAGGTCGGGTTACGCCTCCGATGGCAGCCACTCGATTCGCCGGGTATCGAACCAGGCATCCAGCAGTCGCACCTCGCCGCCGTCGACGGCCCAGGTCTGGGCCTCGTGAAAGTGACCCAGCAGCAGGACATCGTGACCTTGGGCGAATCTTTGAACGGCATATCGGGAGATGACCTCTCGCGGAATCTCGCTCTTGTGTTTGAAGTTAGTCTTCGACAGCTGGCCTTCCGTTACGCGCACCAGCCTCTGGGCCAGTCCGGCAGGCAGATGAAGCATGAAGAACCGACTTGGGGCGCTCTTCGAAAGCCAGCGCCAGAACCGGTAGAGTTGGTCCTCTTCGTTCAACCCGTCGCCGTGGACTGCCAGGTAGGACCGTCCCCCAGCTTGGAAAGAAATTTCCTTGCAGACGGAGTTGAAGACCTTCGCATAGGGTCCTTCGGCGATGAAGAAGTCCCGATTGCCCTCGATGTAGTCGATTCTCCAACCCGCCCCCCGCAAATCGCTCAAGGCCGCCACAATCTGGCGGATCTCCGGTGTCTCGTAACTCGACTGGCCGACCCAGACATGGAAAAGATCTCCCATGAGGATCAGGTGGCTCGGTTCACCCCGCGCCAGGTCCTCGAGCTGCTCCACGAGGGGCGCCGCCGGTCCTCCGGGGCCACCGATGTGTGCGTCGGCGATGACGGCGATCGGAGGAATGGGTCGCTCCACCAGGGGGCTCCAGACGAATGCCTACTCTAGAAAATCGACAGTTCGTTGGCCTGTCGCTTGCTGGCCTCGGCCACGACTGCCTCGGCCACGGACTTGAACGAAGCCGCGTGGGGCCCCTCGGGGTCGGAGACGACGATCGGCTCGCCGGCGTCTCCACCTTCCACGATCGCCGGATCGAGGGGAATTCGACCCAGGAAAGCGCATCCCAGAATCTCAGCGGTGCGCTCTCCCCCACCCCGCTTGAAGATATCCGTCGCCTCGCCGCAATGAGGGCACAGAAAAGTGGACATGTTCTCGATAATTCCGACCACCGGCACATTGACCTTCTGGAACATCGCCAGGCCCTTGCGGGCATCGATCAGTGAGATGTCCTGGGGCGTGGTGACGATCACAGCGCCCGACAACGGCACCTTCTGACTGATGGTCAGCTGAGCGTCTCCGGTGCCCGGAGGCAGGTCGACAATCAAGTAGTCCAGCGGGCCCCACTCCACGTCGGACAGCAGCTGCTCGACGGCTCGCATCACCATCGGACCCCGCCAGATCACCGGCGTGTCGTCGTCGAGGACGAAGCCCAGAGACATCAGCCTGACACCGAACTTCTCGAACGGAATCAGTCGCTCCCGCTCGACCAACGGCTGTTCGTGAATACCAAACATCATGGGCATCGATGGCCCGTAGATATCGGCGTCCAGGAGCCCTACCCTGTAGCCGGCCTGGGCCAGGGCGATGGAGAGATTGGCGGCAACCGTCGACTTGCCGACCCCACCCTTGCCGCTGGCAACGGCGACGACATGTTGCACCTCTGGGATCAGATTGGGATCCTGGGAGACCGCATCTTGCGCGGTAGAGTGTGGTGTCGCCGATTTGAGGCCTACCACCACCTCATCGGCAACCTCGGCCTTGCGCAGCGCCGACTCGACCTCGTCGCGGACCTGATCCGCCTGGTCCCGATGGTGCGTCGAGATTGCCAGATCCACCTCCAGCTTGCCTGCGGTGAGCGCGACCCGGTCGACAAACCCGAATGAGACGATGTCGCGGCTCATCCCAGGGAAAGTGATGCCTTTCAAGATTTCCCATAGCTGATTCTCGATCTCCTTCGACATTTGAGCTCCTAGAAATGCAAAATATCCGAAGATTGAATGTAATGGTTGAATCGCCAGCCAGGGCCCGACTCGATTCGTGATCGGACCCAGCCGGTTCAGGGCTCGAGGCCTGCCAGGATGGCGATCTCCTCACGAACCCGCTGCGTCAGATCCTGCTTTCCCCTCACGCCGAAATCCTCGACCCTCAGCGGCCGCCCGTAGCGCACGGTGATTCTACCTGGCCGCACAACATAGCTCCCCCGACGGCGGATCGCCATACTGCCGATCACACCCACCGGCACGATGGGCAAGCCGCTCTTGAGCGCCAGGAGAAACCCGCCGCGCTCGAAGGGTTGGAGCTCACCGTCCAGTGAGCGGGTCCCCTCGGGAAAGACCAGCGTCGAGCTGCCCTCCTTCAGACGGGAGACCGCCGAATTGAAGCTCTCCTTCGCCTTGCTCCGGTTCTTGCGATCAATACTGATGAATCCACCCGCCTTCATGGCCCACCCGAAGATCGGTATTCGGAACAGGCTCTGCTTGGCGAGCAGGCGAGTCTGGCCGGGTAGCGAAGTGATCAGAGCCGGAATGTCGAAGACGCTCTGGTGGTTCGACATGTAGATGCAGCACTGATCCGCGGACAAAGGCTCCACGTACTCCACATCCAGACGAACCCCACTGAAGAGAAGGAGGCCATGACTCCAAAGGCGAGCCATCTGAAAGACCCAATTGCCCCGCGGTGGAATCCAGGCACCCAGTATGGAAAGAACACTGAACAACAGGCTTCCCCAGATCAGGTAGAGGTTCCCGGATACCGTGGCCAGAAGCGAAGTCAATCTCTTCCAGAGAGAAGGCTCGCGTCTCGATGTCTCGTTCTCGATCATGCTCCAGGACCTGAGACTACCCTTGCTACAATCCGCTTCTGATGTTCGACTCCGCCTACTTCACGTCGCGATTCCGATGCCTCAATTGGCTGCGAGCGAGCTTGCTCGGCGGCGCGGCGCTGTGCTTCGTCTTCAGTGTCTCGCTCGTCTCGAGACCTCGAGCGACAGTTGGGCTCCTCGGCCTCAGCGCACCAGACAACTCATTCTACCTCTGGGTGCCGGCGGTGCTTTTCGCTTCGCTCGGAATCGTCTACCTGGTTGCCAGCAGTGATGTCCGACGGTTCAGCCCGATCATCGCCGTGGCTATCGGGAGCCACCTCGCCCTGGCCCTGGCTTTGTTCGCGGCCGCCCAGCAGCCTGGTGCGACCCACATGATCCGCCTCGCCGGCGTCGAGCTCCTGCTGGGCCTTGGCCACCTCGTTTTCTGGTGGCCGATACGATCATGAAGCGTCGCTTGCCGCTAGCTCATTTCCTCGACGAAGCCGGCCGCATGGCCGGTCTGGGGGTTCAGGCTCTGGGAGAGATGTTGACCCGCCCTTTCGAGGTTCGCCTCTGGATCCGCGAAATGGAACAGATCGGGGTCCGCTCCCTGGGCGTAGCGGCCATCGCCACCATCTTCACCGGCATGGTGCTGGCCCTCCAGACGGCATACAGCCTCCCAGGCCTCGGGGTCAAGTACTACATCGGAACCGTGGTCTCGAAGTCCATCATTCGAGAGCTGGGACCCGTACTGATCGCTCTAGTCGTGGGCGGCAGGATCGCCGCGGGTATGACCGCCGAGCTCGGGACCATGAAGGTGACCGAGCAGATCGATGCTCTGCGCGCCATGGCTGCCGATCCCGTCAAGAAGCTGGTGGTCCCAAAACTGATCGCCGCCCTGGTGATGCTGCCGCTGCTGACCATCATCGGAGACCTCCTCGGAGTCATGGGCGGGATGATCATCGGGGTCTATCAGCTCGATCTGACGCCGGGGTTCTACTACAACGACGTGCTCACCGATCTGACTCTCGAAGACATCTTCAGCGGTATTGGCAAATCGTTCTTCTTCGCCTTCTGGATCACAATCGTCGGCTGCTACAATGGCCTGACTGCGCGGGGTGGCGCCGATGGCGTCGGACGAGCAACGACGAATACCGTCGTGGTCGCCGCGATTCTGGTGCTGGTGACCGATTTCTTCTTGACCAAGCTCTTCCACTTCCTGGCTTGATTCCTCGAAAGCCGCGGAATACGTTTATGGCGACACCGATCTTCACCGTACGCGGACTGGTCAAGAAGTACGATGGCAAACCGGTCCTCGAGGGGCTGGACTTCGACGTCCGGCGGGGCGAGTCCCTGGTGATTCTCGGCCGATCCGGCTCCGGCAAGAGCGTCACGCTCCGACAGCTGAACGGCCTGGAAAAGCCCGACTCGGGGACCGTTTCATTCGACGGCGTCGAAATCACCTCGATGCACGAAAAGGACCTCTACCCGATTCGCCGTCGGATCGGCATGCTTTTTCAAGGCGGAGCCCTCTTCGACTCGATGACCGTCGAGGAAAATGTCTCGTTCCCGCTCAGGGAGCACCGCGACATGGATGAAGAAGAGATCCTCGAGCGAGTCCGTCAGAAGCTCTCCCTCGTCGGACTGAAAGACGTCGAGGAGCTCATGCCTTCGGAGCTGTCTGGCGGAATGAAGAAGCGTGTCGCCCTGGCGCGATCCTTGGCGTTGGACCCGGAAGTCGTTCTCTTCGACGAGCCGTCCACTGGACTGGATCCCATGACATCGGCCCTCATCGCTCATCTGATTCGGCAGTCCCAGGCCAGCCTCGCCACCACCTCTGTCGTCGTCACACACGATATCCCGCTGGCCCGACACGTCGGGGACCGGGTAGCCTTTCTCTGCCAGGGGACTTTCAGCTTCCTGGGTACCTGGGAGCAAGCCGATCAGACCTCAGACCAGGTCTTTGGCGATTTTCTGGCCGGGCGCATGGGGGATGAAGATGCAGCGTGAGGTCAAGGTCGGCCTGCTGGTCATAGCGGCTTTCGTCATTCTGGGAGTTGCAGTTTTCCTGGTCAGCGAGAGGCGCAATCTGTTCGCGCTCAAGAATCGCTACTACATTCAGTTCGAGACCGTTCTGGGCCTGGCTCCAGGCAGTCCGGCACAGCTGAATGGCGTGACAGTCGGCAGTGTCCAGAAAGTGGTGTTGCCCGAAAGCGTGGACGAGAAGCTCCTGACCGTCTGGATCAACGTCGATCGTCGCTATGGCGACCGGGTGCGCGAGGATTCGACGGCCCGGATCAAGACTCTGGGCCTGCTGGGCGACAAGTTCATCGAAATATCCTCGGGCTCGCCGGACTCGCCTCTGATCCCATCTGGTGGCTACGTTCCGGCCGCGCCCCCAACCGATGTCGAGAAGCTGCTTGCCACCGGCGGAGACGCGGTGCAGAACACCGTGGCCATCTCGTATTCGCTGCGCAACATCCTGGCGCGCATGGAGGCCGGTGAAGGGATTCTGGGCGAGCTCCTCACGGACTCCGAGGCGGGCCGAACCGCCAAACAGGGTCTGGTCGCCCTCATGGAGGGCGTGCGCGATATCACCCTACAGATCCAAAGCGGCCAGGGTACGTTGGGGCAACTGATCATGGACGACGGGCTGGCTGTCGAGCTCGAGGCCTCCGTCGGCCGGTTCAACGCTGCGCTGACAAGCCTCGAGGAAGGCGAAGGACTGGTCGCCGACCTGCTTCACAACACGGAGACCCGAGATCGGGTCCAGGCCCTCTTGCTCAACCTCGACAAGACGACAGCGTCGCTGTCTGCAGCGGCCGAGCAACTGAGCTCGGGTGAAGGCCTGCTGCCCGCAATGATGAATGACGAAGAGCTGGCCCAGCAGATGCTCGGTGATCTCCAGCAGATGCTCCAGAACCTGAATCTCGTCTCCGAGAAGCTCGCCACGGGCGATGGAACCCTGGGGCGTTTGATCGAGGATCCCGAGATCTACGAAGCGCTCAACGACATTGTTGTCGGGCTCGATGAGTCGAAGATGTTGCGCTGGTTGGTACGCAATCGTCAAAAATCGGGCATCAGGGTACGCTACGATGACGCGACCGACGAAATCGAAGTAGAGTCCTACGATCCTGGCGAAGGCAACTAGCGGAATCGACCGATATGACGAAACACATTTTGATCACAGGGGGTGCCGGGTTCATCGGCA
>JAUWSP010000531.1 GCA_030610025.1 Acidobacteriota bacterium
GAGAGGGAATTCTGTCGTCCGATGGTCGAAGCTCACCAGGCGCCACGAATCTACGTCATGACAGTCCGTACACGCGCTCTGATCGTCGGGTGGGTGCCTGCTCTCCTCCAGGTGCGGATCCGCATGACAGTCGACGCAGGCCTGTGACGCGAACCGAAACTGCGTGACCTCGGCGGACTTGGAAATTCCTCGGCGGGGAGCCCAAGCGGACCCTTGATCTGCGAGTGTCGCTACTTCAACTCGTTGGTGGCAGGAGTTGCAGGGTACAGCCAGGTGCGCACCGTCGAGTGGAAAATCGGATCCCTGATGCCTCTCGATCGGATAGAGAACAGGGAAAAAACCTTCGACTGAATGACAGCTGTCGCAGCCAGTCCCACCCACTGCTCGGGCCAGTTGGCCCAAATGAGCGTCCCGGTGACAATCCCCGCATTCCCCGAAACGAGCAACCCTCATCGAAGCTCCCGGTCGATGACACTTGTTGCACTCCACACCGACATGCCGCGCAACGAGTGCGAATCGAGTGCGGTCATGATCCAGCCGACCCGGGGCGACTTGCCGCCACGAGGCCGTCGAGTGGCAGCTGTGGCAGTTGGCCCCCAACCTCCCTTCGTGGGTGTCTCCGTGGCAGTCGGTACAGCTCTGGAAAGCGAGCCCGGTGAATCGGAGTTGATCGACCTGAACAGGAGTCTCGGTGCTGGTTCCCGGCAAATGGCACTCGACGCAGGCGACCTGGATGTGACGACCGGTGAGGGTGAACTTGGATCTGTCGTGATTGAATCCAGCAGCAGGCTTCCAGCGCTCCAGGGAATGGCACGATTGACAGCTGTCAGCCGAGAACTGGGTCTTGTGCACATCCTGGTGGCAGGAGACACAGCTCCGCCTTTCCAAGCCCAGGTAGGTCCGCGATAGGTCCTTGCCCTGGGACACAAGAGCATCCTGGGACTCGATCAATGAGCTCTTGTGGCAGTCACGGCACTCGAGACGCCGGTGCGCACCCTCGAGCCGATAGCCCGTAGCCAGGTGATCGAACGACTCTGCACCCTGCTCTCCCCACCAGATCAGCTCGAAGTCTGGCCCATGATGCTCGATATGACAACGCTCGCAACGACTATGTTCCTCGCCAACATGCAGGCCCTTTCCGGCCTCCATGCGCTGTCCGAGAAGGCGATGGCAGTCCAGGCACAGGGCGGGTGCCACACCTTGCCGGCGTTCATGGCACCGGAGGCAGTTGCCACTGCCTTCCAGGTCTTCGTGGGCCCTGCTGAGCTCGCCAGGCGAGATCTGGGCCACCGAAATGCTCGCGGTCGCACCCACAAGAGCGAGCATGGCGAAGGCAACAGCAAGGCGGTCCGGACTCACCTGCTGCCACCCCATGCATACCCGGTCATGAGTGCTACGCCAATGTGCACGAACATGAAGAGATACATGACAATCGCGAACGGTTTGTGCAGAACATGCCAGTAGTAGAACAGTTCCTGCAACTTCGACATAAGAACCACTCTGCGCTGTAGCTGCGCCCGCTGCCGAGTCAAGGAAGCCAACTCTCTGAGGTTCTTCCGTGGCAGATCCTTCACCCGGCGGAGCCCTCCCCGTAGCCTCGAGCGCAGGAGAATTCCCTCGAACGGCAACCTCAACAGGAGGTGGACAAGAGACATTTCCGACGAAAGTCCGCTCACCGCAGCCGTATCCAGCTCATCGAGGACAGTCCGCGTCAGCCCAAATTCACTTCGTAGACGCTCCTCGAGCTTGGCACCATGGGCCTCTATTTCTTGCAGGCTGAGCTGATCTCCGGAGCGACGTCGCGGAATCTGCAGAGAGAGAAACCTGCCCAGCACGCCGCTCGAGGCCACGACTACCATCGACCAGAAGCTCAGGGCTACCAGACCGTGAACCTTGAGAGAGCTGTGCAACACAATGAATAGAGGGCCTAGAACTCCACAGTAGATGTGAAAGTCCAACCACACCCTCAAGGAGCCCAGGTTTCGGAGTGGTTTCGCTCGCTTCCGGACCGAGTAGAGCTGCATCACCAGCATGAGCGAGGCACCCACGATGCCGTAGGTTCGCCCGACAGGCCCTCCAGGCTTGAGGGCCCAGTAGGCCTCGTGCCTCGGGCGCTCGACCAAAGGGGTCAAGTAGTAGTCAGCGCCACGAAGCCAAAGGAATACGAGCAATCCCACCGAGACTGCCCAGAGGATCAGGAGGCAGGCCCTATACGGAGTTAGGCGCGTCATGCGATCCAACCGGCGAAGACCATGAAGCCTCGGGGTCCCGGTGGTTGGCCACCGTGAAAGACCGAGGCGAAGCGCCCGAATCACCATTGATCCTGATGCAAGGTCCGCCGGAATTGTGGGCGGATACTAAGACAGGATTGGAAGAAACTCCAGGGAAGAGATCACAGCGCCATGGATCTCGACAGAAAGTCCTATCGAAGCTCAACCCCGACAGGATGCGACAGCTGGACGCTCGCTTTGCACGAGGAGCGGTAGAACCTTGCCTCGTTCGCTGACCTGGGGGGGCTCGCGGCGCACCTTCAGAACGCCTGCCTCCTGCCAGATCCTGGCCATGAACCGCTGGTTTCGCGAGCTCGCGGACAGCCCCCTCTCGAGCTCTCGAAGGACCGCCCCCTCATCGAGGTCCCCCAGGCCCGGAGCGACGCGTAGGACCAGCAGGACGTCACCACCATCCTGCCCCTCCTCCACCAGCTGATAGTCACCTGGACCGCCACCGAACTTCGCCGGCAGACGATCTTCGACCAACTCGTAGAGGTCTGTGAAGGCGTAATTCATCCCCTGACAGGTGAACTTCTCGAAGCTGCGCACATGATGGATGTGGAGATCGAGGCCGGCCTCGCCCAGATCGCAGCCACAGCGACGGCGCTCCAGGACGGCGTGGTCTCCGTTCTCCACGTTGATC